>SPCO01000102.1 GCA_004525275.1 Thermomicrobiales bacterium
ATGTCGAGGGCCTCGACAAGCGTCCACCAGGTCGCCTCACGGGTCTAGACGTCGAGGCGCTCATCGGCTAGGCGGACCTTGGCCAACTCCAGGCCCCAATCGCAGTACTCGCTCCAGATCGCCTCGTACAGGGCGCGCGTCAGCTCGCCGAACGCGAACCCGGCGATCGCCGTGTCGGCCGCCTCCGTAGCGGCCGCGGCGCGTGACAGAAGCCACCGCTCGGCCGGCCCCATGTGCCGGGAATCGGGTGACAGTCGTGGGGCACCGTCGGGGATCGTCGCCGGGCGTGCGCCGGTCACGAAGCGGGTGGCGTTCCAGAGTTTGTTCGCGAAGTTCCGGGACTGCTCGAGTCTGGCCGGACCAAAGCGCTGGTCGTTGCCTGGAGTCGCGCCGTGGATGACCGCAAACCGGAGGGCGTCGGCACCCGCAGAATCGATGATGCCCAGCGGATCGACGACGTTGCCCTTCGTCTTGGACATCTTCTGGCCCTCCGGGTCCCGGATGAGCCCCGACAGGTAGACGGTGTGGAACGGCTCTCGACCGGTCAGTTCGAGACCCAGCATCATCATCCGGGCGACCCAAAAGAAGATGATGTCGTAGCCCGTCTCCATGACCGCCGTCGGGTAGTAGGTCGCCAGATCGGCTGTCTCGTCCGGCCAGCCAAGGGTCGACCATGGCCACAATCCGGAGCTGAACCAGGTATCGAAGATGTCGGGGTCCTGGCGCAGGTCGGTGGCGGGCCGGCCGCACTCGTCACAAGCATCGGGGCCGATCTCCGAGGCCGAGACCGTGACGTGGCCGTCGGGACAGTACCAGGCCGGGATCCGGTGGCCCCACCACAATTGGCGAGACACGTTCCAATCGCGAATGTTGGTGAGCCAGTGTTCCCAGGTCTTTTCGAACCGCTCCGGGAGGATCCTGGTGCGGCCGGATCGAGTCGCATCGAGCGCCCGATCCGCGAGCGGACCCGTCTTGATGAACCACTGGGTCTTGAGACGCGGTTCGATGACATCGTGGCTGCGTTGGCAGCGCCCGATCACCATCTCGTGCGCCGTCGCGGACACGAGGTCGCCGGTCCGGTCGAGGTCGGCCACGATCGCATTCCTCGCCTCGGATCGATCGAGCCCGTCGTAGCGTGTCCCGGTCCCTTCGATCGATCCGTCGTCGGCCAGGATGGACGGTGCCGGGAGCCCGTGGCGGAGCCCGGTCGCGTGGTCGTCATGGTCGTGGGCCGGTGTGATCTTGACGGCCCCTGTTCCAAAGTCACGCTCGACCATCTCGTCCGCGATGATCAACACGTCGCGGTCCACGAACGGGATGCGCACGGTTCGCCCGACGAGAGCCGCGTAGCGCGCATCGTCTGGATGGACGGCGACGGCCGTATCGCCAAGGATGGTCTCAGGCCGGGTCGTCGCGATCGTGATCGTCGTAGACGGATCGGGTCGGGCGGTCGCCGGATCGACCAGGTGGTAACGGACCGACCAGAGCGTGCCGGTCTGCGGCGTGGCCACGACCTCCAGATCGCTGACGCTCGTCCGGCAACCCGGGCACCAGTTGACCAGCGCCTCCGTCCGGTACGCGAGGCCCGCGTCGAAGAGTCGCTTGAACGCGGTTCGCACGGCCTTGGCCGAACCCTCATCCATCGTGTAGCGCAGGCGTCCCCAGTCAGCCGAGGCTCCGACACGTCGCTGCTGGGCGAGCATCACTTCGCGGGTGGTCGCCACGAATTCGCGCATTCTCTCGAGATACCGTTCACGGCCCAGCGACAGGCGACTCTCGCCCTCACCCGCAAGGATCCCGTCGAGTACGAACTGGGCGGCGATCGACGCGTGGTCCAATCCAGGCAGGAACAAGGTTCGATGGCCGCGCATCCGGGCATGGCGGATCATCAGATCCTCAACGGCGGTTCGCTGGGCATGACCCAGGTGCAGCGAGCCCGTGACGTTGGGGGGTGGTTGGATGATGGTGAACGTCGGCAGCTCCGGGTCGGCGGTGGATCCAGCACCATCCGGGGCAAAGACGTCGGCCGCCAGCCAGCGCTCGTAGATCGCGCCCTCTACGTCACGCGGCGCATAGGCCTTGGGCAGCTGCGACACGACTACGCGGTCTCGCCGCGCTCCGCCAGCCAATCCTCGTAATTCGTCTCGTCGACACCCTTGTCGACGTCCGTCTTGGTCAGCAGGAGCGGGAGCCGCCCGGCCCGGATCGTCTCCTCAGTGATGATGCATTTTCGGACGTCGGTCCGGTCCGGGATGTCGTACATGACCTCGAGGAGCGACTCTTCCACGATCGAACGCAGGGCGCGAGCCCCGGTCTTGCGATCCAGCGCCACTTCAGCTGCAGCCTGCAGAGCGCCCGGTGTGAACGCCAGCTCGACCTTGTCGAGCGACAGGAGCTTCTCGAACTGGCGGGTCACCGCGTTCTTGGGTTCGGTCAGGACCCGGACCAGGTCTTCGGCGGAGAGTGCGGCAAGGGTGACCATGACCGGCAATCGCCCGATGAATTCGGGGATCAACCCGAACTTGAGCAGGTCCTCCGGCATCACCCGCTCGAGGATGCGGGCGCGCTCTACCGCGGTCATCACCGAATCTGCGCCGAACCCGATCGAGCGCTTGCCGACGCGCTCCTCGACGATCCGCTCGAGCCCGTCGAACGCGCCGCCGCAGATGAACAGGACATTGGTCGTGTCGATCTGGATGAAGTCCTGGTGGGGATGCTTGCGCCCGCCCTGGGGCGGCACGTTGGCGACGGTCCCCTCGAGGATCTTGAGGAGTGCCTGCTGGACCCCCTCACCGGAGACGTCCCGGGTGATCGATGGGTTGTCCGACTTGCGGGCGATCTTGTCGATCTCGTCGATATAGATGATCCCGCGCTGGGCCCGCGCGACATCGAAGTCAGCCGCCTGGATGAGCCGCAGCAGGATGTTCTCGACGTCCTCGCCGACGTAGCCGGCCTCGGTCAGCGAGGTCGCATCGGCGATGCAGAACGGCACGTCGAGCACCCGGGCGAGGGTCTGGGCCAGGAGCGTCTTGCCCGAGCCCGTCGGCCCGACGAGAAGGACGTTCGACTTCTGGAGCTCGACCTCGTCGATCTGGTGTCCGGCATTGACCCGCTTGTAGTGGTTGTACACCGCGACCGAGAGGACCTTCTTGGCCCGCTCCTGGCTGATGACGTACTGATCGAGGGCGTCCTTGATCTGATGGGGTTTTGGCAGCTTCGTGCTGGACGACTTCGGCTTGGGGGTCTCGAGGAGCTCCTCCTCGATGATCTCCTGACAGAGGTTGATGCACTCGTCGCAGATATAGACGCCCTGTCCCGCGATGAGCTTTCGGACCTGCTCCTGGCTCTTTCCGCAGAACGAGCACCGATATGGGACCTTGGGCCCCTTGCTGCTGCTGTTCGACGTCGTCACTAGCTCGTCCCCAGTCCCTACTGGTCTTTGGTCTTCCTGGGCGCCTCGCTCGGCTCCGGGGCAGCGTCCTCGGCTGCCTTCGATCCTTCGCCGCTGGCTACAGCGGCGTCATGCGCCTGCGCGATCAGGGAACTGCTCTCGACCGCGTAGGCCGCATCGATGATGCCATAGTCCTTGGCCTGCTCGGGTGCCATGAAGTAATCGCGGTCCGTGTCACGGACGATCGTCTCGAGCGGTTGGCCCGTGTGGCGGGCCAGGATCTCGTGGTTGCGCTGGACGAGATATTCCCACTCTTTCATCTGGATCATGGCGTCCGGGGCATTGCCCCGAAAGCCTCCGGAACCCTGGTGGATCATGATCCGGCTGTTGGGCAGCGCGTAACGCTTGCCTTTGGCCCCGGCCGCCAGGAGCACGGCCGCCATGGAAGCCGCCATGCCGATGCAGATGGTGCTGACCGGCGCACGCAGGTATTGCATCGTGTCGTAGATCGCCAGCCCCGAGGTGACCTGGCCGCCCGGCGAATTGATGTACAGGCTGATGTCCTTCTCCGGATCCTCCGACTCGAGGAACAGAAGCTGGGCGATGACCAGGTTGGCCAGGTGGTCCTCGATCGCGTCGCCCAGGAAGATGATTCGTTCTCGCAACAGGCGCGAGTAGATGTCGTAGGCGCGCTCCCCCCTGCTGGAGGACTCGATGACCATGGGGACGAGCATTTGGGGACTCCCTGTTTCAGGTGGTGCGGATCGAACGGTCAGCCGGCGGGCGTCGGCACATCGTCAAGGATGGAACCAGGATCGGTCGCGTCGACGGCGGCGTTGGCGGCCGCCTGGCCTTGATCGATGGCGGGTTCTGGCCCATCCTCGATGTGTGGCAGCGGCTGGTGATCGGGATGATCGGCGAGCCATCCGTCGATGAGCCCTTCGACGACGCGGCTCCGGCGCAGCGTGCTCCGGATGTACGAGCGACCGCGCTCGGAGTCGAAATAGGCCACGAGTTTCTGGTCGTCAGCGTAGCGCCCGCGACCACGGGCGACCTCGGCATCGACCTCTTCGTCCGAAACGACGACCGCTTCTGTATCAGCCACCTGTGACAGAACCAGCAGGGTCCTAACGCGCTTCTCGGCGCCGGGCCGGAATTCTGCATGGAGGTCCGCATCGGTCTTGTCGACCGCCTTCAGGTACGCCTCTTCCGTGATCCCCTGTCGGGCGATCGTGCCCCGGAATTCGTCGTGCATCACCTCGACTTCCTGGTCGACGAGGATCTCCGGGAGCTCCAGGGTCGCATTGGCGACGGCGTAATCGATGATCTGATCGGCGAACGTGTGTCGCGCGCGGTCCAGGGCGTTGCGCTCGAGGCGCGTCCTGATATCGGACCGGAGCGCTTCGAGGTCGGCGAACTCGCCGAGCGTCGCGATGAAGTCCGCGTCCAGTTCGGGCAGGATCTTCTCGCGGAGCTCCCGGATCTCGACCGCAAAATGGGCAGCCTGGCCGGCCAGCTCGGTCTCCGGGTAATCATCGGGGAAGGTCACGTCGAAATCGGTCTTGCCACCGATCTCGACGCCGACCAGATGGGCTTCGAACCCAGGGATGAGCCGCTCCTGGCCGAGGATCAGCGGCATCCGCTCCGAGGTCCCACCTTCGAACGGCTCGCCATCACGAGTCCCGACGAACGAGATGACCGCGTAGTCGCCATCCTTCGCGCCGCGACCCTCGACCGCGGTCAGCGTGGCGTTCTGGTCGCGCAATTCCCCGAGTACCGTGTCCACCCGGTCGTCATCGATGACCTCGACCTCCGGCTGGAAGTTGAAGTGTTTGTAGTCCCCGAGTTCGACCTCGGGACGAACCTGGACGGTCGCCTTGAAGATGAACGCCTTGTCTTCCTCAGCCTGGACGACCTCGATCTCGGCGTTGGTCAGCGGCAGGATCTGCTCCTGCAACAACGCATCCCGGTAGGCATCCTGGACCAGGTGCTCCACCGCTTCATCGCTGACGACGCCCGGACCAAGATGGCGTTCGAGCACGGGTCGCGGCGCCTTGCCGGGCCGGAATCCGGGAACGCGCGTCCGGCGGGAAAGGGCGCGCACCGCGTCGTCGGTGGCATGGGCCAGTCGGTCCGGCGGAAGCTCGATCTCGAGCACGACGGTTGAGTTGGGACCTGAAGTCCGGGTGATCTGCATGGCCCGGGAAGTATAGGACGGCGGGCAGATGCCGGGCTTGAGCGCCGCGGATGGTTGCGCGGCGAGGTGGACCCGCAGCTTGTGATCACCGCCATTCGCCCCATACGTATCGGAGGCTTACCGAGGCGCACATCGGGTGCCCCGAGCGCGACGCCGGGAGCGGACCACGCTCGACTCGAGCCGCCGCAACATGGACACTGGTCCTACAGGCCCGGTTGCCCGCCAGCTAAGCGCACGGGGAATACCGGTCGCTAGATAGGCCCGCAAATCGCGGAAGCCGACGCATTCGCCCTGCAGGTGTTCTGGTAGGCGAG
>SPCO01000001.1 GCA_004525275.1 Thermomicrobiales bacterium
CCTCAGCGGTCTCGGATCGCGACCTCAGTCGAGGGTGAAGTCGTCGGGGTCCTGGTAGCGACCGGTCCGCTGGAACTGGATCTGCATAAGGACGTCGTTGAGCAGCGATGACGCCCCGAATCGGAACCAATACGCCGACATCCATCGCGGTCCGAGGGTCTCGTACAGGATCACCAGGTACTGGATCGCTTCCTTGGCCGTGCGGATCCCACCGGCCGGCTTCATCCCGACCTGGCGGCCCGTGGAGCGCTCGAAGTCGCGGATCGCCTCGAGCATGACCAGGGTCACGGGCATCGTCGCCGCGGGAGTGACCTTGCCGGTCGAAGTCTTGATGAAATCGGCACCGGCCGCCATCGCGAGCACGGAGGCGCGCCGGACGTTGTCGTAGGTCTCCAACTCGCCAGTCTCCAGGATGACTTTGAGGTGGGCCGCGCCGGCGGCCTCCTTGATCTCGACGATCTCCTCGAAGACGGTCAGGTAGTCGCCCGACAGGAAGGCGCCGCGATCGATGACCATGTCGACCTCATCGGCGCCGGCGCCGACGGCAGCCCGCGTCTCGAGCACCTTGACGTCCCGGAACGTCTGGCCGGATGGGAACCCCGTCGCGACGCTGGCGACCTTGACCCGCGAGCCGCGGAGCGCGGCTTTGGCCTCGGCGACGAGAGCCGGGTAAACACAGATGGCGGCGACCGATGGGATGGTCGGATCGCCGGGCTGGGGTCGCATCCCCTTGACGCACAGTGCCCGGATCTTGCCCGGGGTGTCTTTTCCTTCCAGGGTGGTCAGGTCCATCATCGAGATGGCGAGCTCCAGCGCCCACATCTTCGATGCCTTCTTGATAGAGCGCCGCTTGAGCGAGTCGACCCGCTCCTCGACCCCGACCTGATCGACCGCCGTCACCCGACCGAGCAGACTGCCGAGCGGCCCTGGTCGTCGGTCCCAAGCACGGATCAACGCATCGGCACGCTCGCGGGTGGCCGTATCAGGTCGTCGAGTGGCGGTCATGGGAGGGAGAGGATACACCTCGATCCGGCCGTGTCGAGCGGACCGGTTTCGCTCCCCTATCGCCCGCCGCGAACCCTGGGGAGCGGTGGCAGCCGGTGGCGGCCGTCGATCAGGAAGTGCCGGAACCAGTCCTCCACGACGTGCAGATTCTCGACCCGCCGGAACGGGGTCCCTGAGCGGGTCAACTCGTGGGTCTCCTCTGGTACTCGGAGGAGCCTGACCGGCCGGCGCATCGAGCGGAGGACGGTGAAGAGGGCCTCTCCCTGGGCGATAGTCGTACGGATATCCCGCTCGGAGTGCTGGATGAGCAGCGGCGTCCGGATCCGGTCGGCATAGGTGATCGGCGAGATCTCGCGGAAGTACTCGGGATCTCCCCAGGGCGTCGCGTCGAACTCAAGCTTGGCCCAGTCGCCACCCGAGATATCGCCGGTCGTGAACAGGACGCCCATATCGCTGACCGAACGGCAGGTCATCGCCGCTCGGAATCGGTCATCGTGACCGATGATCCAGTTCGTGAGGTAGCCCCCGTATGAGCCTCCGGTGACACCCAATCGATCCGGGTCGGCCAGGCCCTCGGCGACAAGCGAATCCACCCCGGCCAGCACGTCGCGCATCGGGCCCGGACCCCAGTCACGATGGTTCGCGTCGTTGAAACTCTGTCCATAGCCTTCCGAACCACGTGGGTTGCAGTAGAACACCCCGATCCCGGCTGCGGCCAGGATCTGGAACTCCCACATCGGCGCCCAGCCATAGAACGCGTGCGGCCCGCCGTGGATCTGGACGACCAGCGGTCGGGCCCCGCCGGCGACGGGCAGCAGCCAGCCCTGGATGTCGTGGCCGTCGAGGGTCACGTGCCGCTCCACGGGCTCGACGAGCGCGAGATCGGCCATGACGTCCGCGTTGAGCGCCGTCAGGCGCAGTGGTTTGGATGCGGTCGTCGCCCTGGCCTTCGACTTTCCCGACGCGCTGTCGAGCAGCCACAGGTCGGGCAGCGCGGTCGCTGAAGAGCGAAGGTAGGCGAGGCGCATGCCGCTCGAGCCCTCTTCGCTCCCTGGAACCGCGTGCCATCCGGAAATGTAGTGGTGACCCTTGGTCAGTCGCTCCAACCGGCCATCGGCAACGGCGATCCGCCAGAGCTCGTAGGCGCCGTCGATCGGGGCGCTGAAGTGAAGCCCCCGTCCACCCCTCGAAGGAATGAGCGTGGCGCCGGCGCTGGGCGCCACGTCGCTGCTCATCGAAGCTCCGGGCATCAGATCGTACTCGGCCGACAGGTTGCGACCGCCGTCCGGTCGCGCATCGGATCCGTCGGCGGCGAACAGCCAGATGTCATTGCGACTGCCCGCACCACCTTCGAGCCGGTGACCAAGGGCCGCGATCGCCTGTCCGTCGGGCAGCCAGGTCGGTGCCGAGAACACCGACCTCGGACCGCTGGTGATCGCCCTGACGCCGCGCTTCCTGACATCCACGACGTACAGGTCGAGACGCTCGGGTCGGAGGTCCGCATCGCGTCGACGGTTCGAGGCGAACGCGATCGAACGGCCGTCCGGCGACCAGGCGGGCGCCTTATCGGAGACGCGTCCGTCGGTCAGCCTCGATGCGCTGCCCGTCGCCACCTCGACGAGCCAGAGATGGCCGATCCGGTCGTAGGTGAAGCCCTCACCGTTGAGCATGTAGTTGAGTCGGTCGATGAACCGAAAGTCGGATGGCGGCGGTGCGGCGCGATCACGGCTACGCTCGATCCGCCGCAGCCGATCATCCTCGGTCTGGGTCGCTCCGTGCGAGGTGCTTACGACGACGAGCCTTGCTCCATCGGGCGACCACTCGAACCCATCGACGCCGCGGGGCAGATCGGTCAGCCGCCGTGCTTCGCCCCCGTCCAGCGGGAGCAGGTAGACCTGAGCGCCGTCCTCCCGGTCCTTCGCCCGCCGGTCGGCGTGGGTCGGACCTGCCTCCACGATGGAGCGCCGATCCGAGATGAAGGCAAGCGACTGGCCGTCCGGGGCGAAGCGCGGGTGCACGTCGTGGTTTGCGCCGAGTGTCAGCTGGCGAGGTTCGGCCTGCCCTTCCGTGTCGACCAGCCACAGGGCGTGACGGTAGCCGTTCGAGCCCGGGGCCACGGTCTGGAGGGTGACCACGGCCAGACGGCCATCGGGCGACAGCCGCGGCTCAGTCGCGACCCTGAGGCGGTACAGGTCGTCTGGTCGGGGGGCGCGTGGCACAGGCGATCCTCCATCGGTCGGGACGCTTCCAGTCTAGCGGGCTACCATCGGGGGACGATGGCCGACCAGCTCTCGCTGCTCCTCGAGGCCGACCGACTGCCCGATCTTCCGGACCTGCGGCCGATGCTTCCGCGGTCGTTGCCGGCGCCGTTCGACTCCGATGCGCACCTGTTCGAGCCATGGTGGGGCGGCGAACGGGCCGTCGTCTCGATCGGACCGGCCGATACCGAAGGGAGTGGACAGGTCGTCATCCGCGATGCCGCGGGCGTTGATCGATCCAGCGTGTTTCCCGAATTGGCCGGTCTGGCGGTCCGAGTGGCGGCTCGGTCGGCCATCCTCGACGGCGAGCTCGTCGTCGTTGATCCCGCGGGTCGGGCGGACGCCGCTGCGCTCCGGCGACGGCTGGCCGGCGAACCCGGGCGACCGGTGGCCTTCCTTGCCTTCGACCTGCTCCATATCGACGGTCGATCGATGCTGTCGCAACCCCTGGTCCGCCGACGCGAAGCCCTTCGAAAGGTGCTTCGGCCGGGAGACGAGGTCGTGGCCGTGCCGGCCATCGCCACCGAAGGAGTGGCGCTCTACGACGCCGTCGTCGCGCAGGGCGTGGCCGGGATCCTGGCCCGACAGCGATCGAGCCCGTACCTGCCCGGAGTCCGGAGTCGGTTGTGGCGGTTCATCGGCTCGACGCCGAGCGAGCCTGGGCTGGATGCCGTTGGATCGACAGACGACGAACCCAACGCGGGCGCGGGACCGGTCCTGGCTCTGATCAGCCGCCTGCCGTTCGACGACATCTGACCCGCGGTCAGGCTCGGCGCGCCGCCGTGACAAAGGCTCGAAGCCCCGGACGCTGGCCGTACAGGAGCACCCCGGCAGCGTACATCCGGGTCGCGATGACGGCCACGACGCCGATAGCCGCGATCAGCAACCCGATCGATAGGACGAGCTCCCATGGCTCGACCGCGGACACCATCACCCGGGCAAGCATGACGAATGGACTGAATGGTGGAAGCAGGGAGGCCAAGGTCACGATCGTCCCACTGCCGCCACCGAGCGCGACGATGGCGATCAGGTAACCGGCCATGGCCACCAGGCTGAGTGGCAGCGACAACGTCTGCAGATCATCCGGCCGGCTGACGAACGAGCCCATCGCGGCGTAGATCAGGGCAAACAGCGCGAACCCGAGGAGGAAGAAGAGGCCATACCCGAGCAGCAATCCAGCTGTCAGTCCACCCAGGGGCGCCCCGGAAATCCAGTCGGGCCCCAGCAGGGCCGAGGCGATCCGATCCTGGAACGCGAGCAGGATCAGCGCCGGCAGGGCGATCATGGCGTATTGGGTCAGACCTGCCGACCCGATACCGACGACCTTGCCGGCCAGCATCTGACGTGGGGAGGCGGCGCTGATCATCAGCTCCATGACCCGGCTGCTCTTCTCCGAGGCGACGCCGGTGGCCACCCACATCCCATAGATGATGATCGAGATCAGCAGCAGGATGACGAAGACGATCCCGAGCAGATATCGACTGGCGGCCTGGCGGATGTCGAGCGGCGCGCCGCCATCCGTCGCGGTATTGATCGACTCGACCGTGTAGGTCGGCGTCACGAATGGAGCGAGTGCCCCGCTCGGCACCCTGGAACTCCAGTCGAGGACACCCACGCCGAACGCGGCCACGCTGAGGATCTGGCTGCGCGCGCTGGTCGGTCCCTCGGCGGTTCGCAGCCTGACATCGACGCCCCCGTTGGCCTGGCGCTCGACGAGCATGATCCCCGCGACGAGACCCCTGGACAGCAGTGCCTCGGTGGTCTCGGGGTCCGAGCCGATCTCGAGCTGGTAGGGCCGCTGCCAGGTCGCGAGATCGACCCCGGCCGGCGGGCTGTTGAGCAGTGACTCCGCCACGGCGAGGGCCCGCGTGCCGAGCTCGGCGTCGCTCGAAATGACGACCAGCCGAGAGACACTCTGCCGGTCGATCAGCCTGACCCCGATGGGTGCGATGGCCACCATCATGGCCAGAACCGCGAGCAGGATGGTCGAGACGATGAACAGCGGGCTACGCGTGCGGTCACGATATTCGCGGCGCGCGATGATGCCGGCGTTGGGCAGCAGCGGGTCGCGACGGCGCATCAGGCGAAGCCCCCGGCAGTCACGGATGCGGTCCCCCGGTCGGTGGACACGGCCAGCTCGTCATCTGGCGCCCGACCGACGTGCTCGATGAACAAGGCTTCCAGCGAGGGTTCGGCCAGGTCGAACCGGGTCACCGACGCGCCATGCCCGAGGATCGCCGCGAGGATCGCGTCTGGATCGGCGGTCGACAACAGGTCCAGGTCGGCCCCGATGGCATCGCGAGCGACCGTCGCGACGCCGGGTAATGACTCGAGCCAGTGCGGAGCTGGATCACCACCGAGCACCACCCGAAGCGTTCGTCGACCGCTGGCCCGCTTCAGATCTCGTACCCGACCGCCGGCCACCACGCGCCCAAGGTCGACGATGGCGACCGATTCGCAGAGCGCCTCGGCCGCTTCCATCTGGTGGGTCGAGAAGATGAGCGTCCGACCTCGATCGCGGAGCTCCGTGAACGCATCGCGCAGGAGCACGAGATTGACCGGGTCGAGCCCCGTAAAGGGCTCGTCCATCAGCAGGACCTCCGGCTCGTGGAGTACGGCCGCGATGAACTGGACCTTCTGCTGGTTGCCCTTGGACAATTCCTCGGCGCGTCGGTCTGCGTAGTCGAGGATCCGGAACCGGGTCAGCCAGGCCCGGGCCTCGCGTCGAGCGCGGTCGGGCGGCTCGCCGTACAACGAGCCAAAGTAGACCAGCTGATCGAGGACGCCCATCCGTGGGTAGAGGCCGCGCTCCTCGGGGAGGTAGCCCCAAGTCCGTCGCGGCAGGACGGCCGCAGCCTGGCCGGCCCAGCGGATCTCGCCCGAGTCCGGTCGGATGATGCCGAGGCAGATGCGCATGGTCGTCGTCTTGCCCGCGCCGTTGGCGCCGAGGAAGCCGAAGACCTCCCCCCGCCCGACCTCGAAGGTCAGCCGATCAAGGGCCGTGGTCGTGCCGAAACGCTTGGTGACGTGGTCGATCTCGAGGCTCACCCTCGGAGGATAACTTGGAATTCAGGCGACCCATGTCCGACCGGTGGCTGTGCGCACCACTTCCGCGACCAGGGCCGGTGCCAGCGCGATGGCCGCAACGACCGCCCATTCGGAAAGATCGAGCGGCGAAGCCCTGAACGCATCGGCCAGGATCGGAACGACCGGGATCATGGCCTGGACGAGGATCACCACGATGCCGGCCAGCAGGAGGAAGAGGTTCGGCGGCAATCGATGGAAGGGGATCCGGAGGCTTCGGTTGGCGTTGGCCCGGACGGCCTGGGCGACGACGAGGACCGTGTACGCCAGCCACCGGGTGTGGTCGTCCGAGCCCGGGTCGCTGGCCATCACGACCAGCGCGGCGATCGCGCTGAACCCGCCGGCCACCGCGATCCGACCAAGCAGGGGGCTGGTCAGAAGCGGCACACCGCGTCGTCTGGGCGGCCGTTGCATGAGGTCGGGCTCGGCCTTCTCCAGCTCGAACGCGACCGAGGTCGACACGTCGATGAATAACTCGACCCACAGGATCTGAAGCGGAAACAAGGGCTGGCTGAAGCCATACACGGTGGCGATGAGGATGAAACCCAATAACGCGACATGGGTGGAGATGATGAAGACGAGACCCTTCTGCACGTTGTCGACGATCCGCCGGCCCTCGGCCAGGCCGTACATCAGGGTGGCAAAGGAGTCGTCGCCGAGGACCAGATCGGCGGCCTCCTTGGCGACCCCGGTACCGGAGCCCATCGCGACCGCGACATCCGCCCCGTGGAGCGCGGAGGCGTCATTGATGCCGTCGCCACTGACCGCGACCGTGCGACCGGCCGCGCGGGCCAGACGAACCAGACGCTCTTTCTGATCCGGTGCCGAGCGGGCGACGATCTGGAGGTCGTCCAGTTCGCTCGTCAGCCGGGCGTCGTCCCAGGCCGCGATCTCCTCGCCGACGACCACCCGGTCACGATCCAATCCGGCGGCAGCAGCGACCGCCCCGGCGGTCAGCGGGTGATCGCCGGTCACGATGACGACCTCGATACCCGCCCTTCTCGCGGTCTGGAGCGCCTCGCGGATCCCTTCGCGGAGTGGGTCTGCAAAACCGATCAGGCCTCGGAGCAGCCAGGGTCCGCCCTCGCGGCGCCTCGCCAGGCCGACGAGTCGTTCCCCGGTGGCCGTGCTCGCCTCGACGAGCGCGACCCAGGCGTTCGCTTCCCGCGGGTCGGGGGCCGCCATGGCCAGGACCTCCTCGGGCGCACCGATCGCCAATTCGTCGATGCCGTCCGGTCCGCGACCCCGAGTGATCGACATCCGCCGCCCATCCTCGACCGGGATCGAGCCCAGGAGGTCGGCCGGATCAAGCGACGGATCGCCACCGGCATCCTCGACTGCCCGGATGAGCGCAGCCGTGAACGACCCCGGCGCCGTGCCTTCGGCGCGCACCCATGCGTCATCCTCGGCACGAAGCCCCTCACCGAGGATCACCAGCCGGGCCGCACCGGACAACGTCCCGCTCAGATCACGAACCGAGGCGACGTCCAGCCGATTGCGGGTCAACGTCCCGGTCTTGTCCGTGATGATCAGATCGACCGCGCCGAGCGTCTCCTCGGCATTGAGCCGCCGGACGAGAACGTCGCGACGAAGGAGCCGATACGCGCCGAGCCCGAGGATGACGGCCAGAAGGACGAGCGGCTCCTCGGGGATCGCGGCGATCGCGACGGAGATCCCGGCGAGCAGATTCGCGCCGGCATCCTCACCTCTCGCGAAGCCGATCCCGACGACGTAGATGATGAGTCCGATGGCCAGAACGAACAGGATCCGGACCAGGCGGTCGAATTCGGCCTGGATCGGAGAGCGACGTCGCTCGACAGTGCCAAGTCCGGTGGCAATCCGACCCACCTCCGATGCCCGGCCGGTCGCGATCACGACGCCTTCACCGCGACCGCCCACGACGCTCGTCCCGCCATAGGCCAGAGCCCGTCGATCGGCCAGTGGTGCTGTGGCTCGGTCGGGCTCCAGGAGCCCGACCTCGGGGATCGATTCGCCGGTCAAGGCGCTCCGATCGATAAGCAGTCGGTCGGCTCGGAGCAGTCGGAGATCGGCGGGCACGATGTCGCCGGCCCGGAGGAGCACGATGTCGCCCGGGACCAGACCGATCGACGGTACGTCCTCGACCGCCCCGTCGCGTCGGGCCCGGGCCGTTGGAGCCGACGCCTCGCGAAGGGCGTCCAGCGCTCGCTCGCTCCGAAAACTGGTCACGACGTCGGCGGCGACGATCGGGATGAGCGCGAGCAGGACAAGCAGCCCATCGCGAATCTCTCCGATCAGGACCGCCAGTACGCCGGAACCGATGAGCAGGATCAGGAACGGCTCTCTGAGCACCCCCAGGATCAATCGCAGGACCGAGGTCCGCTGCGCTGCTTCAAGCTCGTTCGGCCCCGCCGCTATCGCCCGCCGCGCGACCTCGGACGACGACAGACCGACGGCGCGCTCAACCCGGAACGCGCGCTCCACCTCGGCCGCGGGTGTTGCGTGGGCCGTCGCCGCGGTGGAGACCCACGACGCCGACTGGTCGGTCGTCATACCGTCAATGATGGCCGAAGGGGTACGATCGATGTCATGAACGGTACGACGCCGCTGACGATCCATGCTGATCGCGCCGCGGGCAGCCTGATGATCACCTGGGACGATGGCCATACGACCGAATACGACGCGGTCGCGCTGCGCTGGCTGTGTCCGTGCGCGTTCTGCCGCGGCGAGGCCGGGATGCCGGGCTGGCTGGATAGTGCTCCGACGCTGACCGACGAGCAGACCCGACTCGTGGACGTGGCGATGGTCGGCGGCTACGCGATCGCGCCAAGCTGGGCGGACGGTCATCACACGGGCTACTACACGTTCACGATGCTCCGCGATCGATGCGGTTGCGAAGCGTGCCTCGCCGACAAGGCCGAGGCTGTCGTGATCCCGGCCCCGGACCGTCATGCGGAGCACGCCTGACCGCGGGTCCTCCGTTCGGGCCATGCTATCCTCGCTGGCCGGTCCGAACGCCGCATGACACTGACCTACCCGCCGGAGAAAGACCCACGATCCCGATGGCCGCGACCGATGCCAGGGCACCCGCCGACCCCATAGCGGCTCCGCACGCTCGGCGAGCCAGCCGCCCCGAGGTCGAATTCCCGTACCTCAATCGAGAGCTGTCCTGGCTCGAGTTCAATGCCCGAGTCCTGCACGAAGCGAAGGACGAACGCAACCCGCTATTGGAGCGGGTGAAGTTCCTGGCCATCTTCGCGGGCAACCTCGACGAGTTTTTCCAGGTCCGTATCGCCGGCCTGCGCCAGCAGGTCGAGGCCGGAAAGGTCAAGCGATCGCCCGATGGCCGGACCGCCGAGGAACAGCTGGCTGCCGCGCGCGAGCGGGTCCTCGAGCTGGTCGGCGACCACTCATCGATCTACGTTTCGGTCCGACGGGCGCTCGCCGGCGAGGGCGTCGAATTGTTGGACTACGCGGCCATCCCGGAACACCACGATTCGCTCCGGCAGCGCTATCTCGATGAGATCTTCCCGGTCCTGACCCCACTCGCCGTCGATCCCGGGCACCCGTTCCCGTACATCTCGACCTTGAGCCTGTCGATCGCTGTCGGCCTGCGCGACCGCGAGTCGGGGGAACGTGCATTCGCCCGGGTCAAGGTCCCCCAGATCCTGCCCCGGCTGCTGGAAGTCGGTCCGTCGCAGTTCGTGCTGCTCGATCAGGTCATCGAGGCCAATCTCGACACGCTCTTCAGCGGGATGGAGGTCGAAGAACACCACCTCTTCCGGGTCACCCGAAACGCCGATTTCGAGATCGAGGAAGACGAGGCCGATGATCTCCTCCTGGCCATCGAAGAGGAACTTCGGCGGAGACGCTTTGGCGCCGCGGTCCGACTCGAAGTCGAGCGGTCGATGCCCGAGGCGACCCGCGCCCTGCTCCTGCGCGGTCTTGGCCTTGGCGAGGACGATCTGTACGACATCAGTGGGATGCTCGACCTCACCGGCCTGTGGGCGATCGCGGAGCTCGATCGGCCGGACCTCAAACCCGCGCCGTGGTCGCCGGTGACGCCACCCAGACTCGTGCCACATGACGAAGACGAGCCCGCCGATGTCTTTACCGCCATCCGGGCCGGGGACATTCTCGTCCATCATCCGTACGAGTCATTCGTCGCGTCTGTGGAGCGGTTCATCGCGCAGGCCGCAGACGATCCAGACGTCCTGACGATCAAGCAGACGCTCTATCGAACTTCGGGCGACTCGGCCATCGTCCAGTCGCTCATCCGGGCGGCCGAGCGCGGCAAGCAAGTGGTGGTCCTGGTCGAGATCAAGGCCCGCTTCGACGAGGAGGCGAACATCGTCTGGGCGCGCAAGCTGGAGCGAGCTGGCGCCCATGTCGTCTACGGGCTGGTCGGTCTCAAGACGCATTCGAAGACCCTGCTCGTCGTGCGCCGCGAGGGAACCGGCCTGCGTCGATACGTGCACATCGGGACGGGCAACTACAACCCAAAGACCGCCCGCCTGTATGTCGACATCGGACTCCTGACCAGCCGGCCGGAGATCGGCGCGGATGTGACCGACTTGTTCAACAACCTGACCGGCCTGTCGCGCCAGCGTACGTTCCGGCGCCTGCTCGTCGCGCCGCACAGCCTGCGCTCGCGGTTCCTCGAACTCGTCGAACGCGAGATCGGCCATGCCAAGGCCGGTCGACCGGCGCGGATCGTCTTGAAGCTCAACGCCATCGTCGATATCGCGGTCATCGAAGCGCTCTATCGAGCATCACAAGCGGGTGTCGATGTCGAACTCATCATCCGCGGCGCCTGTTCCATCCAGCCCGGGCTGCCCGGTGTCTCCGACCGCATCCGGGTCCGCTCGATCATCGGCGAGTTCCTCGAGCACTCGCGGATCTGGAGCTTTGACAATGGCGGGCAGCGCGACTGGTACATCGGCTCGGCGGACCTGATGGACCGCAATCTCGATCGGCGGATCGAGGCCGTCGCCCCGGTGGAGGATCATGATGCGCAGACCCGGCTCGCCGAGATCATCGACGTGATGCTCGCGGATGACCGTCGGTCGTGGCAGCTCCAACCTGATGCGACCTGGGTCCGAACCGAGACGCTTGAAGGGCGGGATGGCACGATCGACACGTTCGAGGTCCTCAAGGAAGACGCCCTGGAGCACGGCAGTGTCGCCGGGTCGCCAGCGCCGGTCGGCGCTCCGGCCGGTTCCCTGGACCCACGAGCATGAGTGCCGTCGAGCGTCCGATCGAGGTCGAACTCAAATACCGGGTGCTCGAGCTCGCGGCCGTCGAGCGATATCTCGTGGCCAAGTCGATCGGGTCGTTCGTCGGGGCCGCGACAGCGCGTACATCGCAGTCGGAAGACCGCTACGTGGATACCGCAGATGGCTCGATGGCACGGGCGGGCTTTGCGGTCCGGATCCGGCAATCGGGTCGCGGCACGGTCGTATCGGTGAAATCCCTGGCCGCGACCGAGGGTGCCGGCGGATCGGTCCGACGCGAGGAGATCGAGGGCCCAGCTGATCGAGCTGCCGCCCCGCTGGCCTGGCCAGCCTCGGATGCCCGCTCTCTGGTCCTCGAGATCGCCGGCGATGCGCCACTCATCGAGCTGGTCACGATCCGCCAGACCCGCCGCAAGCGCGTCGTTCGCGACGGCGACACCCGGGTCGAACTGAGCCTCGATGAGGTCGACGTCGTGGCTCGCTCGCGCGTCATCGATCGTTTCGCGGAGCTCGAGGCCGAGCTGATCAAGGGCGACGAGACGCGCCTGACCAACCTGGCGGACATCTTCGGATCGGATCCGGCGCTCGAGTCGGTCAGTGGCAGCAAGTTGGAGGCCGCGCTGGCCTCGGTCCGCAGCACGGCCCCGAGGGTCGGTCCGGTAGCCGCAGCGAGCGCGGACGCACCGATGCAGGCCGAGCCGGAGCCGGAGCCGGAGCCGGAGCCGGAGCCGGAGCCCGAGCCCGAGCCGGAGCCGGAGCCCGAGCTGGTGCTGGAACCGGAACCCGACCTGGAGCCGGCTCCGTCGTCGGACGACGAGCCGGAGGAGGTCGTCCCCAGCTCGTCGGATGCGGTCCCCAGCTCGTCGGACGTCGTCAGCGAGGCGGTCGAGGATGCACCGGGTCCGGACGTCCGCCTGGTCGTGGGCAAGACCCCTGGGGTCTCGGTCGATGACCACGTCGCGGAGGCGGGTCGCAAGGTGCTCCGTTTCCATTTCGCTCGGATGCTGGCCCGCGAGGCCGGAACGCGACTCGGCCACGACCTCGAAGAACTCCACGCGATGCGGGTCGCCACTCGGCGACAACGGGCTGCCTGGCGCGTCTTCGGCGGATCATTCCGATCGCGACGGACCAAGCGCTACCGGACCGGCCTGCGTGAGATCGCCTCGCGGTTGGGTGCCGTACGCGACCTGGACGTCCTGCTGGAGGCCGCAGACCAGTATCGGGCGGACCTGCCGGTCGCCGAGCAGCGCGCCATGGAGCCGCTCCTCGCCGATTGGCGCCAGCACCGTGACGATGCCCGTGTCCTGCTCGTCCGTGAGCTGGATTCGGAGGGCTACCGGCGCTGGGTTGACGACTATCGGGACTTCGTCCGGACCGAGGGCGCCCTGGTGTTGCCGGTCGGCCCGACCCAGCCCCACCGAGTTCGGGACACGACCGCATCGCGGGTCTGGGCGGCCTACGAACAGGTCCGAGGCTACGAGCCGGTCCTGCGCTGGGCCGACGTCGAGACGCTCCACGAGCTCCGGATCGCCGGCAAGTGGCTGCGCTACACCCTCGAGTTCGTGCGCGAGGCACTGGGCCCGGAATCGGGACAGCTCATCGCGCGGGTCACCGCCCTGCAAGACCATCTGGGGCTGATGAACGACGCCGACGTGGCGGCTTCGATGGCTCGGACCTTCCTGGTCGAGCACGCCGGCGAACTGTCCGGCCCGGAGAGTGCGGCGATCGGGCGGTATCTCGTCAGCCGCGAGCGTGAAGTCGGGCGCCTTCGCCGGACGATCGGCGCGCCCTGGCGCGGCGTGGCTGGTGTCACCTTCCGGCGGATGCTCGGGCGGGTCGTCGCCGGGCTCTGATCAGGCGTGCCAGCCGATGACCAACTCGGCGAGGCGATCGCGCCAGCCGATCCCGACGTGATCGGCCGCGAGAATGGCGCCTTCCCGGATCCCCGCCTCGGAAACCCGGACCTCATCGATGCCGTAGCGCTCCATGATCGCGTCCATGATCGCCCCGCCGGCGGCGAGGAGCCGGGCGCGGATGGGTTTGACCAGGTGGCGCTCGGAGATCGTTGCGGCCGACTCCGATTCAAGGATCGCCTGGACGGCCCGCAGCCGCGCCCGGGTCAGCCGGCCATCGAGCGCGGCCTCCGGCAGGATCTTGAGCAGGTTCGAGGCCGTCCCGGCTACCGCCACGATCTCGTCCGGGCGCGCCGCCGGGGCGTCCGCGATGATCGCTCGGGCCGCCGCGTGCATCTCGGCGACCTCGGTCGGCGCCGGCGGGTCGTGGCGGACGAACCGGTCGGTCAGGCGAGCCGACCCAAGTTGCAACCCGGCAGCCAGGGCCGGCCGGATCGGATCGACCACGCAGAATTCTGAACTGCCACCGCCGACATCGACGACGAGCATCTGGTGGGTCGCGGGCAGGCCCTCGGTGACGCCGATGAGCATGAGGTAGGCCTCCTCCTCATGCGAGAGCACGTGAAGGGCCGAACCCGACGCCACGCCCACTTCCTGGACGATCGTGGCGGCATCGGCAGCCCGCCGGATCGGCTCGGTGCCGAGGACCGTGACGCTCTCAGCGCCCAGACTGCGGGCGACCTCGGCGTACTGGACCAGTGTGGCCGTCAGCTCCGCCCGCGAATCTGGGCCAAGGTAGCCGCGCTCCACGACCGCTGAGCCAAGCCCCAGGAAAACCGATTCATCGAGCAGGGGCAAGAGTCGGTGGCCGGCCAGCCCGGCCACCAGGAGATGGACCGAGTTCGAGCCGATATCGACGGTCGCCCCGACGTGGCGGGTTTCGGTTGTCAGAGCGTCGGACACCAGCCAAGTCTGACACGCTGAGTGCCGGGTCCGTACGCGACGCGAGATCCATCGCTATCCTCCTGAGGACATGGCCCTTATCCTCATCGGCCTTGGCGGTTTCGCCGGGTCGATCTCTCGCTACCTCGTCGACGGCTTCGTCACGGACCGGACGGCGGGCGGGTTCCCATGGGGCACCCTCGTGGTCAACGCGACCGGATCGTTCCTGCTCGGTGTGCTCTTCGCGATGACCGCCGACCGGGCGATTCTGCCAGCTGAGATCCGCGGTCCGCTGATGATCGGGTTCATCGGGGCCTACACGACGTTTTCGACCTACATGCTCGAGTCCTGGGGGTTGATCGAGAACGGATCCTGGTCGCTCGCCGTCGCGAACCTCGGAGGTTCCATGCTTGTCGGCCTGATCGCTGTGGCCGCGGGCCTGGTCGTCGGGCGGGCCGTCTGATGCGGATCGACGGTCCTTCCCTGCGCGCCCGTATCTACATCGGGGAGGCCGACCATCACGAGGGCAAGCCGCTCTTCCAGGCGATCGTCGCCCTGCTTCGGGAGCGCAAGGTTGCCGGGGCAACCGTCCTGCGCGGGATCGAAGGCTTCGGAGCCAGCACACATCTTCACACGACGCGTCTGCTGCGGCTGGCTGAGGATCTGCCGATCGTCATCGAGGTCGTTGACCAGGAAGACCGGCTTCGCGCGTTGCTCCCTGAACTCGACGCCATGGTCGGCGACGGTCTGATCACGCTCGAGGAGGTCGAGGTCCACACCTACCGCGCGAGCGGGGCGACGACCCGCCACTGACGTCTCGCCGACCAGCGTCCGAGGATGGGCGGGTCGCCTTCGCCCGGGGTCATGTTAATCATCCATTAACCCGGCGCGAAACGTCCGTTGACGGGGCCGTCCGATGGTTGGGCTGGCCAGTCCTCGGGGACTGCCCCATGTCGATCGCGTGTCTTGCACACGGCTATCAGGAGGACCGGACTACCGTGACGCTATCCAGAAACCGCTGGCTCGGGGCGGTCGCCCTGATCGCCCTGATCGTGTTGAGCGCCTGTTCCAGCTCTGCGAACACGACCGCGCCAGATTCGACGCCCGGAAGCATCAATGTCTCCGGTTCCTCGACCGTCGAACCGATCTCGACCGGTGTCGCGGAGAGGTACAAGCTGGCCAACAGCGGCTTCAACTACAAGATCACCGGACCCGGAACCGGCGATGGCTTCAAGGTCTTCTGCACCGGTGAGACCGACATCAGCGATGCCTCGCGGAAGATCAAGGACGAAGAAGCTGCCACCTGCGCGGCCGCGGGCATCGAGTACACCGAGCTGAAGATCGCCATCGATGGCATGACCGTGATGACCTCGCCGGAGAACAGCGCGGTGACCTGTCTGTCGTTCCCCGACCTGTACGCATTGACCGGACCCGAGTCGACCGGATTCGACAACTGGACCGACGCATCGGCGCTGGCCGCGTCGCTCGGTTCGAACACGGTGTTCCCGAATGCCGATCTGTCGATCACCGGGCCGGGTGAGGAGTCGGGAACCTACGACAGCTACGTCGAGCTCGTCATCACGCCGATCGCATCCAAGATGGATCCGCCGCAGGAGAGCTTCTCGCGCCCCGACTACGTGGCCAGCGGCAACGACAACGCGATCATCACCGGGGTGGCTGGCTCGCCGACCTCGCTCGGCTGGGTGGGCTTTGCCTTCGCCCAGGAGAACCAGGACAAGATCAAGGAGCTCGCGCTGGCCAAGGAACCCAACGGGACCTGTATCGTGCCGACCGAGGCCACGATCTCCGATGGGACGTATCCGCTGTCGCGAAGCCTGTACATTTACGTCAACAACGCCAAGGCCGCTGAGAACCCGGCGGTGACGGACTACGTCGACTACTACCTTGCAGAAGGGACGATCTCGACGGTCCTGGAGACGGTCCCGTACGTCAACCTCGCCGCGGACCAGTTGGCCGAGACCCGGGCGACCTGGGAAGCCGCCAAGCCATAGTCCTCAGTCGTGGTTCATCAATCCCCGGGAGCCATACACGTCTGTGAGACGCATCGGACGATCACGATCGAGCATCAGGTGAACAGGTGACCGCGTCGGCAGCCCCAGGCGGCAGTCTGTTGCGCGGCAGCCGGCGCCGGCGACGCAATGAAGCAGCGGTGCGCGGCGCGCTCTTTGCGGCCGCGGCACTGTCGATCCTGATCAGCGTCGGGATCGTCCTTTCGCTCGTCTTCGAGGCTGTTTCGTTCCTCTCCCAGATCGAACTCTCGCAACTCGTCGCCCCAGGCTGGTTCCCACGGCGCGGGATGTTCTCGATCGCGACCGTGGTCGTCGGGACCCTGATCGTCACCGTCATCGCGATGACCATCGCGGCCCCGGTCGGTCTGGGTAGCGCGATCTACCTGTCCGAATATGCGACGCCGAGGGTCCGCGGGATCGTCAAACCGATCCTCGAGATCCTCGCCGGCATCCCGAGCGTCGTGCTCGGCTTCTTCGCCTTGACCTGGATCAGCCCCAACATCGTGCAGAACCTGTTCCCGGAAGCAAAAGGCTTCAGCCTCATGGCCGCCGGCATCGGGGTCGGCGTCCTGACCATCCCGCTGGTGGCGTCGATCTCGGAGGACGCGATGCGGGCGGTCCCGAACGCTCTGCGCGAGGCGTCGTACGGACTCGGATCGCGCCGGCTCACCACGTCGGTTCGGGTGATCGTGCCGGCGGCGATCTCCGGCATCGTGGCCGCACTGATCCTGGCAACATCACGGGCCATCGGCGAAACGATGGTCGTGGCGCTCGCCGCCGGGGCCAGTGGCGGCTCATTGTTCACGGTCGACCCGCTCGGGCCAGGCCAGACCCTGACGGCCGCCATGGCATCGTTGGCCGCAGGCAGCGACCAGGTCGCCGGGGCCAACGCGGCCTTTCAGAGCCTGTTCTTCCTCGGGCTCCTGTTGTTCCTCATGACGCTCGTGTTGAACGTGATCGCGGACACGTTCGTCCGGCGCACCCGTCAGAAGTATTGAGTGCCGATGTGAACGCCCCCTCCGCCGTCCTCGGGAGCCGCGACCGATCTGTCCGGCGGGACGGCATCGACATCCGCGGACTCTTGTTTGCCGGGTTCCTGCTTCTCGCCCTGCTCTTCTCGCTCGCGATCCTGACCGTCCTCGTGGGGTCGCAGGTAGTCCAAGGCTTCCCGGTCTTCGCCGAACGTGGCATAGATTTCCTGACTTCGGACCTGGCCAGCAACCCGGCCAACGCTGGCGTCGCCCAGGGCATCGTCGGGACGGCCCTGCTTGTCGTCGTCGTGGCCGTCCTTGCATTCCCGGTCGGGATCATGACCGCGCTGTACCTGGAGGAATACGCGGGCGACACCGCGCTGGCCCGGTTCATCAATATCAACGTCCGGAATCTGGCGGGCGTCCCATCCGTCGTGTACGGGATCCTGGGATTGGCCGTCTTCGTGACGCTCCTGGCGGTTCTCGGCGACGGCGACGGCAAGACGATCCTGTCCGGCGGCCTGACCCTCGCCGTGTTGGTCCTGCCATTGGTCATCATCACCTCGGCCGAGGCGATCCGGGCCGTCCCGGATGCGCTCCGTGAAGCTGGCTTCGGACTCGGAGGATCACGCTGGCAGGTCATCCGCCAGCTCATCCTGCCCGCGGCGGCGCCTGGGATCCTCACGGGCACGGTCCTGGCTCTGTCGCGAGCCATCGGTGAGACGGCAGTGCTCATCCTGGTCGGTGCCGTCCTGGGTTCGTTCTCAACGAACGGCAGTCTCGGAGCGCTGCTCACGGGTCCGTATACCGCCCTCCCGGCCATCGTCTTTGATTGGGCTCGTAAGCCCGGGCCAGCTTTCCAGGCAGACACGTCGGCGGCCATCATCGTGTTGCTCGCGATCACCATCCTCGCCAATGCCATGGCCGTCGTCCTGCGTAACCGGTACGAGCGGAAGTGGTGACCTGATGAATGGAGTTCCCGTGACGACGACGTCCAGCGAAGGTCCGGCGCCGGCCGGCCCCGATCCGGTCCTGGAAGCAGACACGGCGGAGCCGGCGGCATCGGTCGCACCGGCGGTCGTGCGCCTCAGGGACGTCGGTCTGTTCTATGGAGAGTTCCGGGCGGTCAAGGGAGTCTCCTTTGACGTCCCGACCCATCAGATCACGTCGATCATCGGGCCCTCGGGTAGCGGGAAGTCAACCCTCCTGCGCTCGATCAATCGGATGAACGATCTCATCGCGGGGACCCGGATGGAAGGCGAGATCCTGTACCACGAGGAGAACCTGTATGCCTCATACGTGGACCCGGTCGAGGTCCGTCGGCGGATCGGGATGGTCTTCCAGAAGCCCAACCCGTTCCCAAAGTCGATCTACGACAATGTCGCCTTCGGGCCCAGGTTGAATGGCTTCAAGGGCGACCTCGACGGTTTGGTCGAACAGAGCTTGCGGCGAGCGGCGATCTGGGACGAGGTCAAGGACAAGCTCAAGCAGTCCGGTCTGACGTTGTCCGGCGGCCAGCAGCAGCGACTGTGCATCGCGCGTGCCATCGCGACGGATCCAGAAGTCATCCTCATGGACGAGCCCTGCTCGGCGCTGGACCCGCGGGCGACGCTCCAGATCGAACAACTGATGGCCGAGATCAAGGAGCGCTACACGATCGTCATCGTGACCCACAACATGCAGCAGGCAGCGCGGGCGTCGGACCGGACGGTCTTCCTGAACATGGCCGAGGACCGCGCCGGATACATCGTCGAACAGGGCGAGACCGCACAGATCTTCACGAACCCGACGCACCAGATGACCGAGGACTATGTATCGGGCCGGTTCGGTTGAAACCAACGGGGGCATGATGCGTGAAGATCCACTCATGGAGGACATCGTGATGGACGGACAGGGCGACGCTCCGCAGGGCGCGACAGTTGCCGAGGCAGGCAGCGTGCCACCCGCCCCACGCGGGCCACTCGACCGCGACGAAGATCTCATCCGGGATGCAGTCCTCCGAATGGGTGCCCTGGTCGAGGCCGCGATCCGAGCGGCGAGTCGGGCGCTGGTCGCCCACGACGCCGCGATGGCGCTCGATGTGGTCAAGAGCGACGCTGTCATCAACGACGCCCAGCGCGAGCTATCGCGGCTGATCTCGGTCACGATCGCCACCCAGCAACCGGTCGCCCGCGACCTGCGCTACCTGATGACCCTCGACCACGTGACCTATGAGCTCGAGCGGATCGCCGACCATGCCGCGTCGGTGGCAAAGGCCGTCATCAAGCTCGCGCCCCACCCGCCGCTCCAGCAATACGTCCACCTCCCGGAGATGGCCGAGCGTGCGGCAGTGCTCGTCCATGGCGTCCTCCTGGCCCTCGTCGACTCGAACGCCGACAAGGCCCGCGAGATCGCGGTGCAGGATGACGAGATCGATCGGCTGTACCACGCCACGTTCGACGAGGTTGTCGAGCTGATGCGAGCCGATCCGGCCAACGTCGAGCGCGGCACCCGGATCGTCATCGCATCGCACTACCTCGAGCGCATCGGAGATCGGGCGACGAACATCGCCGAGGACGTGGTCTACCTCGTGACCGGCGATGTCGAGGATCTCAACCCCTGATGCGGAGGTTCGCGAAGTGACCGAGCTCTATGTCCTGCGCCACGCGCACGCCGGCGATCCATCAGGGTGGACCGGCGATGACGACGATCGGCCATTGTCCGACAAGGGCGAGCGCCAGGCCGAGCGTCTGGGTCGGTTCCTCGAGCGCATCGGCTTCGTGCCGGACGCCATCATCAGCTCGCCAAAGACTCGCGCGGCGCAGACCGCCGAGATCCTAGCCGCCCAGCTCGGAGTCGAATACAGCCTCGACCCCCGGCTCGCCGGGGAAGTCGAGGTGGCAACCGTCGATGACATCCTGCGCGACGCCAGAGATCCCGCGAGGCTGGTCATCGTCGGACACGACCCGGACTTCTCAGACCTCGTCGGCCAACTGTCCGGGGCAACCGGGATCACCATGCGCAAGGGTTCGATGGCCCGGATCGATGTCGTGCGACCGCTGGCCGCTGGTCGGGCGGCGTTTCGGTGGCTGCTACCGCCTGATCTGCTCAAGCCGGACCACTGATCGACCAGGCCCCGGCCGATCAGCGCTGGTTCAGGCAGCGACCGCAGCGCCTGTGACACAGACGGCCGAGACGCCAATGCGGGCGAGACGATCGTACGTCGGTCGCTGACGGACCGGCCAGGCTACAACCTCGAGATCCGCGGCCTTGGCCACCCGGACGGCTCCCGGGTCGATCGACTGCCAGTGGATCGCGACCGCCGTACAGCGCAGGTCCTTGGCCACTGCCGCGACGACGCTGTCGAGCTGGTTGGCGACAAGCCAGCGTGGCCAGCGCGGAGCGAGGCGAGCGATCGCCTCCAGCGCCTCCGGCTCGAACGACGAGACAGCCGAACGATCGAGATCCGGCCCGCGCCCGGCCACCATGACCTCGACGACCGCGGACCCAAGATCCGCCTTCAGCTCCACGTCCAGAAAGGCCCGCCGGCCTGCCGCCGCCAATACCTCCTGCAGCGAGGGCACGCCGATCTCTTGGAGCGCGGCCGCCGTCAGCTCATCGACACGCTCCGGACGGCCGTGAATCCGGAGCAAGTCCGGATCGTGATAGACGACCGGCACGCCATCGCTCGAAAGGCGAACGTCGAATTCGATCCCGTCGCAGGCCGGGTTCGCGATGGCCGCATCGAAGGCGGCGATCGTGTTCTCGGGAGCGCGACGGTGGTCGCCCCGATGGGCCAGGCGGAGCGGTCGTGCCTCCGTCACGTGACGGACGGCTCCCGACCGCTGGTATCCAGCTTCGCGACGGGAAGTCGATTCATCGGGCTCCTCGGTCTTCGGTGTCAGCCGGCTAGTCCCGCGATCGGGATTGCGAACGAGAATATACTCCCAACGCCCTCGGTCGATTCAACCCAAATCCGGCCGCCATGCTGCTCGATGATGTGCCGGGAGATCGCCAGACCGAGACCGGTGCCGCCCGCTTCCCCACGGACTCGGGCCCGGTCCACCTTGTAGAAGCGCTCGAAGATGCGGTCCCGGGCCGCGCGTGGGACCCCGACCCCTTGGTCGGCCACGGCCGTGACGACCGAATCCCCGTCGCTCCTGACGGAGACGCTCACCGGCCCGCCATCCGGACTGAACTTGACGGCGTTGTGGAGCAGGTTGACGATCACCTGCCCGAGCCGATCCGCATCACCGCGGACCTGCGGGACATGCGCATCGACCTCGACACTCAGCTCGACGCCCTGTCGATCGGCGAATAGCCGAAGGCGCTCGGCCGATGTCGTCGCGACGTCGCCGAGATCGACCAGCTCAACCACACCGAGGGCTCCACCACTTTCGATCCGGGACAGGTCGAGCAGCTCGTTGACCATCTGGACGAGGTGCCCGGTCTCGACCTCGATCTTGCCGATCCGGTCACGCATCCTGAGCGGGATCGCATCGCCCGCGACCTCGGCTTCCCGGGTCAGTGTTTCGGCCAGCAGACTGACCGTCGTCAGCGGGGTTCGGAGTTCATGTGACAGGTTATCGATGAACTCGGTACGGATCTGCTGGAGTCGGCGGAGTTCGGTGACGTCCTCGAAGACGATCCAGAAACCGCCGGAGGGAACGCGGCGGGCGCGTAGCACGAGGCGCGGCCCGTCGGGCCCCGAGACCGCGATCTCCCCCGTGGCTGATCCCTCGCCGGATGCCGTCCGGGCGAGAGCCTCGGCCTCCGTGTTGAGGAACGCCTCGATCAGCGACTGCCCGACGAGCGCACCGGTCGACTTCTTCAGCAGTTCGTGGGCCGGGCCATTGGCCCGGACGATCCGGAGCTCGTCATCGATGAACAGGACCCCCTGAACCAGAGCCTCCGCGAAGGCTTCTCCGTCCAGGTCCCGGGCTGCGACCTCCATTTCGGCCTGGCTGGCTCGGTCACGCAACGCTGCGATCGCCAAGACCGGGTCACGGTCGGATCCGATGTCGAGTCCGCGCCGGACCCGTGCCAGGCGTTTCCGCATCCGCCAGGCTGCGATCGCCACCCCGCCGAGGGTGACGAGCACTGCGAACGTGATGACCGATGGCTCCACCGTGCGAGCATCGCACAGCCACTCATCCCGATGTCGGGAACCCGGCTGGATCAGCCGTGGCCAGGTCGGTGGCGGACGCGTGGCGCGGGCCCGTCATCGGCGAGGAACCGAGGCCGCCAGGGCCTGGTCAGGAGCTCGAATGTGGGCGGAGCGAATGCGTGGCGGAGAACGAGCAGGTGGGCCAGCCGGCTGGCGGCCTGGCGGGCCCGGGCCAATGTGACCCGGTCTGTCGCGCCGACCGGCACGCCCCGCATCGCGTCCCGAGCCGCCAGCACGGATGACACCCGCAGCGCCTCGTCATCGTTGCGCGACGTGCCAAGTGGCCATGGATCGTCCACCTGGGTGTCGCCGCCGGATCGAGCGGCCACTTCCGCCAGCCCGCTGACGCCCGCCTCGTCAAGACCCGCCAGCTGCTCCAGGAGGGCCCGCACAGCCGCGCTGTTCGGGCCGTACCGCGGTTGCCCGATGGCGGCCTGCCAGCCACGGGTGAGGCGTTCACGCGTCCCTTCCCGGAATGGCTCGCTGAGGAGATCATCGAGGAACGACCCGAGCACGAGTTCCGTGCCGTAACCTTCGATCGCGCCGCGGACGCCCTGCCGGACGGCGGCCGTCGGGTCCAGTCTGGCATCGATCGACGTGGACATCGCCTCCAGGGCGGCCAGCTGGTCTGGCGGGAGGAAGCGTGCGATCGTCGCCCCAAACGCGATCGGGGCGACCTCAGCACAGGCCAAGCGGTCGATCTCGTCGGGTTCCAGGGCCGCGACCTGGTCCAGGAACAGCGCGAGCGCTTCAGCCGGCTCGAGCACCCGCGGTCGAGAACGACGCTTCGACCCGGAGGTCTCGCTGGGTCCGGGCGCCCTGTCGCCGCGGCGCGGATCGCGACCCGCACCGTCCCGGATCGACCGACGCAACCCTCGTTCATGGTCATAGCGGGACCTGAGGGTCGGGTCGCTCAGCCAATCGTGGGCGACATTGATCCGTTTGGATCGCTCCAGACCGGATGCGCCAGCCACGTCGGGGTGGTGACGGCGGAGCAGCGACCGCCAGGCGACCTCGATAGCCTCCGGGCTGGCATCAACCGAGATCTCCAAACGGGCGTAAAGATCGTCGGCGGGCAGACTCGGTCGGGGTGGCATTCAGTGGATCCAGGTGGTCAACCGAGAATCAGCTGGGTAGACTCCAGCGGTGAGTTTCATCCAGCGAGCCCGTGAGGCAGCCGAGGCAGCCGCGGAACAGGCCCAGGCGGCGGCCGGGATGGCCAAGCGGACCGCCGCGGACCCGGCGACCCAGGAAAAGCTCAGCGAGCAGGCCCGTTCCGCCCTGGGCGCCGCACGACGCGGCGTCTCCACCGTGGTCGAGCGGATCGACCCGGGCGTCCTTGCCGACCTCATCATCAAGGCAACCGCGCTCCAGGAGAAGACCAACGCGTCCCTGATCGAACGGAACTCGCCGTATCGCATCTCCGAGATCAGCATCACCGCCTCGATCCCGCCGGGGGTGTCCTTCGCGATCGGTCGACACGAAACGGAAGACGATCTGCTGGCCGGATCGGAGCGATCGTCGGCCGACATCGTGGACCAGATGGCCGCCACGGGCGAGGCCGTGATCGCACTCGATGGCACGAGCCTCACACAGCAGGAGCTGGCCGGCGTCCGGGAGGTCCTGGCGGAGGAGGCCGCGGAGGAGTTCAAGCGCCCCTGAGCAGCGCCTCGGCCTCCTCGATCGAGCGCGTCGAGCGCTCCCCGGTCGCTCGTTCCGTGATCTCGACCCCGCCGGCGGCCAGGGAGCGCGGGCTGACGGTCAGGATCCAGGGCATGCCCAGCAATTCCGCATCGGTGAACTTCACGCCCGGTGATTCGTCGCGGTCATCCCACAGGATCTCGCGACCGGATTCGATGGCCAGTTCGTGGAGTCGCTCCCCGACCTCGGTCACCCGCGCCTCCTTGTTCGCACCGATCGTGACGAGGTGGGCGGCGTACGGCGCCACCTCGGCGGGCCAGACGATGCCTTTCTCGTCGTGGTGGGCCTCAACGACACAGGCGGTACTCCGACCGACACCGATCCCGTAGGAACCCATGACGATCGGGTGGGCCTGTCCGTCCTCGCCCAGGTAGCTGGCTCCAGCCGCATCGGTGAACTTGGTGCCGAGTTTGAAGATGTTCCCGACTTCGATCCCATTCCGCAGGATCACCGGCTCGGCGCAGACAGGGCATCTGTCACCCGCTTGGGCGTTCGTGATGTCGGCCACGATGTCCGCCGTGTAGTCGCGGCCGGCGTTGACATTGCGGTAGTGAAAGCCTTCGCGATTGGCGCCCGCGACCAGGTTGGCGGACTGTTCGACGAGGTCATCGATGACGACGATCGTTCCCGTGGCCCCGATCGGTGACCCGTAGCCGGGCTCCATCCCGGCCGCCCGGATCTCCTCGACGGTCGCGGGCCGCATGCCGCCGACGGCCTGTGCGGCGTTGCCGAGCTTGGTTTCGTTCACCTCGAAGTCGCCGCGCACGATCGCGGTCACCAATCGGCCGTCACCGGTCATGAAGAAGGCGGCCTTGGCCGTGCGCTCCGGCCCGACTCCAAGAAACGCAGCCAGCGACGCGATCGTCGTCGTCCCCGGGGTGGCAACCTCCTCGATCGGACGTGGCTCCTCCGGTTCCGTCGGGGCGGACTTGGGCACGACCGCGACCTGCCGATTTGCGGCGTAGTGCCCGGTCTCGCACAGGACGAGAACGTCCTCGCCGGCGGGATTGATGACCATGAACTCGTGCGCCTGGCTGCCACCCATGATCCCGACATCGGAGGCGACCACCACGACTTCAAGCCCAAGTCGCTCGAAGGTCCGGACGTAGGCCGCGTATTGGGCGTCGTAACTCGCATCCAGGCCGGCCTGATCACGGTCAGCGCTGTACGCGTCCTTCATCACGAACTCGCGAACCCGGATGAGGCCGCCGCGGGCGCGTGGCTCGTCCCGCCACTTCGTCTGGAAGTGGTAGACCATCAACGGCAACTGGCGATACGACTGGACGATGTCGCCGAGCAACAGCCCGACGACCTCCTCGTGGGTCATCGCCAGGACCATGTCGCGCCCGTTGCGATCCTTGAAACGAGTCAGCTCCGGGCCGATCGCATCGAACCGTCCGCTGGCTCGCCAGATGTCGGCCGGGTGAACGACCGGCATCTCCATCTCCTGGCCGCCGATCCGGTCCTGCTCTTCGCGGATCACCTGCTCGACCCGATCGTTGGCCCGCTTGCCGAGGGGCAGCAACGAATAGATCCCCGATCCGAGCTGGCGGACGTAGCCCGCCCGGACCAGAAGACGATGGGACGCCATCTCGGCGTCGGCAGGGTCGTCGCGGAGTGTGGCGAAGAAGAGGCTGGTAAGACGCATCCGCGAAGGATAGCCGCCTGAACGGCTTGACCGCGTGCCTTGCGCTCAGGCGGGCGCGCTGCCTCGTCACTGCGCGCTACGATATGCGGAGGCACACATGAGCTGACCGCCAGCGCCCAGTCATCCCCTGGCTCGGGGGCCAAGACAGCCAGGTCTTGCACCGGTCGGACATCCGCACATCACCGGGAGTACCAACCGTTTGGATGGCGTAACCGCCATGCTCGCCTTCGTCGTGTTGCTCGCCATCGCATTCGACTACACGAACGGGTTCCACGACACGGCCAATTCGATCGCGACCTCGGTCGCGACTCGGGCACTTTCACCCGGCCAGGCGATCCTCATGGCCACGGCGTTCAACTTCATCGGTGCCTTCGCCGGGACCGCGGTGGCGAAGACGATCGGCAGCGGGCTGGTTGACGACCAGACGACGACCCAGGCCATCATCGCGGCAGCACTCATCGGGGCGATCAGTTGGAACATGATCACCTGGCAGCAGGGGCTTCCAAGCTCGAGCAGCCACGCGCTCATCGGTGGCTTGCTTGGGGCGACGATCATCGGCGCCGGGGTCGGAGCCCTGAAGATCGATGGCATCGTCAACAAGGTGCTCATCCCGATGATCACGTCTCCGCTCGCGGGTTTCGCCATTGCGTTCACCCTCATGCTTGCGATCTATTGGGTCTTCCGATCCAGGAGACGCAAGCCGATGGCCGCACGATTCCGCCGTCTGCAGGTCGGATCCGCGGCGTTCATGGCCTTTGCCCACGGCTCGAACGATGCCCAGAAGACGATGGGCATCATCACCCTGGCACTGTTTTCGGCGGGTCTGATCCCGGATGTGACCGTGCCGACATGGGTGATCGTCGTATCGGCGACCGCGCTGTCGGCGGGGACCGCGGTGGGTGGCTGGCGGATCATGAAGACTATGGGCCAACGGGTGGCGAAGCTGGAACCGGTCCATGGGTTCGCGGCCGAGACGACGGCGGCGTCCATCCTGTTCGCGACCGCCCATTTCGGGATGCCGGTCTCGACGACCCAGGTGATCTCCGGCTCGATCATGGGCGTCGGAGCCAGTCAGGGCGCCCGAGCCGTCCGCTGGGGCGTCGCCCGCCGAATCCTCTATGCCTGGATCCTCACGATCCCGGCGGCTGGCATCCTGGCCGCTCTGGCCTGGGTCGTCCTCAATGCCATCGGAGCCCAATGAGATCGGAGGAGCCACGATGAGTTTCCGCTTGCTGCCCAAGGACCCGAAGTTCTTTGAGTTGTTCGTGGCCGATGGCGACAACCTGGCCGAAAGCGCGGCCGCCCTCCACGAGATGGTCGAGGTCTACGACCGACTCGAGGCTCGAGTCGCCACCATCCAGGGCCTCGAGAAGCGAGGCGACGACATCGACGAAGAGGTCAACCGCCGGCTGGAGGACGCCTTCGTCACGCCCTTCGATCGTGAGGACATCCACGAACTGGTCTCCCGGCTGGACGATGTGGTGGACGGCATCCAGTCGATCGCGGAGACATTCGTGATCTACGGGGTGACCCAGCCGACGGCCGAATCGAAGCGCCTGGCAGCCATCCTCGACGGTCAGGCCGGGGAGCTCGCCGCGGCACTTCGCAAGCTCGACGGGATGAAGGATCTGGAGCGCCATTTCGCGGCCGTCCATCAACTGGAGAAGGAAGCGGACGGGTTGTCACGCGCCGCCATGGCCCGCCTGTTCGCCGACGACCTGCCGCCGCTCGAGGTCATCAAGTGGCGTGACATCTACACCTACTTCGAAGACACGATCGATTCGGCCGAGGACGCCGTCGAGGCGATGGAGCGGATGTACCACAAGGCCAACTGACGTCGGGGCGACGACGGACCCCGCCCCGCGATCAGGTCGGGCGGCGGAAGACGTAGCCCACACCCCGCACCGTGTGGATGAATGCCGGGTGTCCGGAATCCGTCTCGATCAGGCCGCGAAGCCAGTGGACGTGCACGTCCACCGTCCGCGTTTCGCCGCCGTAGTCGTAGCCCCACACCTGCTCGAGGAGTTGGTCCCGAGTGAAGACCTGGCCGGGATGGCGGATCAGGAACGCGAGCAGCTCGAATGCTTTCGGTTTGATCGGCACGACCTCGCCATCGCGAAGCAGGCGACGACCTCCGAGGTCGGCCTGGATCGGCCCGAGATCGACGACGGCCTGGGGAAGCTCGACCGCGACAGCCTGGTCGGAGCGACGGAAGAGCGCCCGGATCCGGGCTGACAGCTCGCGCAGGCTGAACGGCTTGGTGACGTAGTCGTCGGCCCCGAGTTCGAGCCCGACCACCTTGTCGAGCTCCGAGTCCTTCGCCGTCAGCATGACGATGGGAACGCCCGACTCGGCCCGGATGATCCGGCAGACCTCGATCCCGGACAGCTCCGGGAGCATCAGGTCGAGCAGGATCAGGTCGGGCCCGTCGGCCCGGAACCGGGCAAGTGCCTCGCGACCATCGGCGGCGGCGACGACCCGGAATCCGTCGGCGACAAGCGAGTCCACGAGAGCCTCGCGGAGGTTCGGCTCGTCTTCGACGACAAGGATCAAGCGTGCCATTCGGACCTGATGATAGGCATGACTGTTAACGCGGCGTTTCCCAGCGGGCTGACGCCGAACAGGCGGCTCGGCCTTTGAGCGCATCTGCATGCGTGAGGGTCTTAACTCCTGGACAGGGATGGGCGCAAGGCCAACGATCCGGTCCAGATCCGTGTCGCTTCACGCTCCGGGATAGCGTCGTCGTGCTCGATCCGCGACGGGTTCGGTGGCGCGCCTGAGGGAATGGGTCGTTCAGGCCCGGACCTAAGACTCCCACGCATGAACCGTGGGACAAGGTCCAGGCGCTACCGGTTCCGCGGCGGCGCCTGCCAGGCCCGCCCGCTCGATCGTGGATCAATGGTCGGCGTGAAGACGCTCCGGCAGCTCCATGAAGTAGTCGACGAATTCGACGCACTGACCATGGCCGTCGAAACGCAACGCCCACAGGTTGTAGTACAGCGCTTTGAAGGCACCATCGGGATTCGTGTAGCGGCTCTCACCGATGGCCGTTGCCCGCTCCCCATCCAGCGCCCAGACGTCGTAATGAGCCGCCCATGACCCGGGTTCATCCTTGGACTCCAGCCAGCTCGCCACGATCGCAGCCCGGCCGACCAGCGGCTCGGCATACGGCACATGGCGATAGGAAGCGTCCTCACTGAACAACGCACCGATCGTGTCGGGGTCGTAGGTCGTCCAGGCCTCGACGTAGCGATCGAGCCAGAGCTGGACATCGGCGTGGATCATCGTTCGACTCCTCCTTCAAGGGCGGCGATCGCCCGATCCAGACGCTCAAGGGTTCGCTCGAGGCCGAGCGCCACGAGCGTGTCGAATAGCGGCGGTGTCGCGGTCCGGCCGGTGACCGCCACCCGGATGGCCATGAACAGGTCACCGACCTTCCAGGCGTGTTCCTCGGCCAGCGCCCGCAGGGGCGGTTCGAGTTCCTCGGCCTCGAACGAGACCGGACCCGTCTCGGCGATCACGAGCCGGGCGGAGGCAAGGCCCTGCTTCGTCGTGACCGCATCCCAACGCTTGGGCACGAGCAGCGCCGGCTCGATGACCAGGTCGCGGACCCACAGGAACCCAACGAGGTCGCCGATGGCGCCCAGGGTCGGCAGACGCTCACCGATGACCGGCAGCAATGAGCGCAGCTCGTCGTCGGGTGGCATCCAGTCGATCCGTCCAGCAGCGAGCTCAGCTGCCACGAACGGGCGCAGCCGATCTACCAGGTCGTCCGGATCGAGACGCCGGATCCATTGACCGTTGAGCCATTCGAGGCGCCCCCGGTCGAAGACGGCGCCTCCCTTGTGGACTTGATCGAGTTCGAAGCGTTCCACGATCTCGTCGATCGACAGCACCTCCTCCTCGGTTCCGGTGGCCCAACCGAGCAGGGCGAGGTAGTTGACCAGCGCCTCCCGGACGAAGCCCTCCTCGATGTAGTCCGAGACCGCCGTCTGGCTCTTGCGCTTGCTCATCTTGGTCCGGTCGGGGTTCAGGATGAGCGGCAGATGGGCGAACCGCGGCTCGGGGTGACCGAGCGCTCGGAAGAGCAGGATGTGCTTCGGCGTATTCGAGAGGTGGTCCTCACCGCGGATCACGTCGGTGATCTCCATCGCGGCGTCGTCCACGACCACGGTGAAGTGGTAGAGCGGAGAGCCGTCGCCCCGAACGATCACGAAATCGCCGCCCAGATTGGCGACGTCGAACTCGACTCGACCGCGCACGACATCATCGAAGGCGACAACGCCCTTGCCGACCCGGAATCGCAGTGCGCCGGCGCGACCATCCGCGGATCGAGCAGCCCGCTCCTCAGTCGTCAGGCCGGCGCAGCGCCCGACATACCGTGGCGGCAATCGAGCTGCTTCCTGGGCTGCTCGATCGGCGCTCAATTCCTCGGGCGTGCAGTAACAGGGATAGGCGGCGTCGGCCGCGAGAAGGCGCTCGGCCGCCTCGGCATACAGCGGGAGGCGGAGCATCTGTCGGTAGGGCGCGAATGGGCCACGCGCCGCCTCGCCGGCGACCTCCGGGCCCTCGTCCCAACCAAGACCGAGCCAGTGCAGCCCGTCCAGGATGTCTCTTTCGAACTCGATCGAGCTGCGAGCCTGGTCCGTGTCCTCCAGCCGGAGAACGTACGTGCCGCCGGTGTGGCGGGCATACAGGTAGTTGAACAAGGCCGTCCTGGCCGTCCCGATATGGAGAGGCCCGGTCGGACTGGGGGCGATCCGGACGCGATGGTGGGTCATGTTCGATCAGCGCTCCGGTACGTGATGGAAGAGCGCCGGATCCGCCTCGCCGGGCAGTACGCGCACGAGCGACGCAGGCCGAAGACCCAGGGTGGCTCGACCGCGGGGTCCATCGAGTGTGAGCGAATCGAGCGACTCGCTCCGTGCGAGGATCGTGATCTGGGCCCCCGGCGTGAGCGCTCGAGCCTCGAGATAGGACAGAAGCCCTGCGTCTTCCTCGGCCTCCTCGGTGATCCGGTAGATCGTCGCCGGGGAACCAGCCTCCATCTCGCTGAGTCGGATGCCAGCCGGACG
>SPCO01000141.1 GCA_004525275.1 Thermomicrobiales bacterium
GATGCATGCGATGCGAATCGCGCGGGCCTTCACCGGGCGCGACAAGATCGTCAAGTTTGAGGGCCAGTACCACGGCGTCCACGACTACGCCCTGATCAGCGTCGGCCCGGACAAGATGTCTGAGCTCGGCGACCCGGATGCGCCGGTCGCGCTGGCCTGGGGTCGGGGCATCCCGGATGCGGTCGCGGCGACGATCATCCCGGCGCGCTATAACAACATCGACGCGCTTCGGCGTCTGTTCGAGGCGCGCGGCGAGGAGATCGCCGCGATCATCGTCGAGCCCGTGCTCGGCAACGCCCAGGGGATCATGCCCAAACCGGGCTTCCACCAGGCGATGCGAGCGCTGACCGAGGAATACGGGATCTTGCTCATCTTCGACGAGGTCAAGACGGGGTTCCGATTCGCCAAGGGCGGCGCAGCCGAGTTCTTTGGCATCAAGCCGGACCTCGCGACCTACGCGAAAGCGATGGGCAACGGCTACCCCGCGGCCGCGTTCGGCGGTCGCGAGGAGGTCATGAGCGTCCTTCCCGACAAGGTCAGTCACGGCGGAACCTATGCCGGCAACCGGATCGCCGCTGCCGCCGCGGTGAAGACGCTGACGATCCTGCGCGACACGAACGCGCTCGAGGTCATCCATGCCACCGGCCGGCGCGTTCAGGATGGCCTTCGCGAGGTCCTGAACGCGACCGGCCTGGCCTATCACTTCACCGGTCATCCGAGCATGTTCGGGATCATGTTCTCGGAGGTGGAGGCGTCTGAGTATCGCGATTGGGCCGATACCGATCACGAACTCTACGATGCGATCGCTCTCGGGATGCATGCCCGCGGCGCCATGCCAGAACCCGACTCGCGCGAACCGTGGTTCTTCTGTGAGGCGCACGCCCAGGACGACATCGTGGACCAGGTCGTCTCGATCTTCTCCGATTCACTCGACGCCGCCCTCGAGGACCGAGCCCACGACAAGCATGGTCCGAACGCGAGCGGGGCGATGTCGCACCCGACCGGCGGGTGAACGGCCCGGGCGGGATGGTCCTCGACGGCAATGCGGTTCGCTCCGTCGATCGTGCGGCAGCCCTGCTGCTCGCGTTGGGCGACAGCCAGGGGGAGGCCGGCGTCACGGAACTGGCGCGGCGGCTCGGGCTGCACAAGTCGACGGCGTCACGCCTCCTGGCCACGCTCCAGAAGCGGGGTCTCGTCGAGCAGGACCACGAGACCGGCAAGTATCGGCTCGGTCTGGTCGTCATCCGGCTCGCGGAACGGGCGGAACGGACACTGGACCTCCGCGGTATCGCGTTGCCAGAGCTTGAGCGCCTTGCCCGTCTGACCCATGAAACGACCGGCCTGGGCATCCTCGATGGGGATCAGATGCTGGCCGTGGCCCAGGTCGATGGTCCGAATCTCAGCGCCGTCGGCGATTGGACGGGGCGAGCCACGCCCCTGCACTGCGTGGCGACCGGCAAGGTCCTGCTGTCATCGCTCGCTGAGCGTGAGGTCCTGCGCATCGTCCGCCGAGGCCTGGTCAGTTACACGGAGCGGACCATCGTCGAACTGGAGCCGCTCCTCGAAGAGCTGGCTCGCATCCGGAGGCGTGGCTACGCGACGGCGATCGGGGAATACGAGAGCGGGCTCAACGCGGTCGCCGCTCCCGTCCACGACGCGCGGGGGAACGTCGTCGCCGCCGTTGACATCTGGGGTCCGGCCTTTCGACTGACGGCCGGGCGGCTCCCAGAACTCGCTGGTCAGGCTCGCGATGCGGCGGCCGCGATCTCGGTTCGCCTGGGCGGCACAGCCGCCTGACGGTCTGGCATCGTTGCGGTCGAGGCCGGCGCGCTACCCTGTTGACTATGCCCGACTTCGAAACCAAGCCCTGGAACCAGATCGGCCGGATCTTCGTCGACGATCTCCTGCCCGTGCTGCTCATCATCGTCGCGGGGCTCATCGCCATGCGGCTCTCGCGGTTGTTCGTTCACGGGGTGGTCAAGACGCTCCTTGATCGTGAGGCCACGGAGGGGACCGCCCAGGAGTTGAGCGCCGTCGAAGTCAAGAAGCGAATGGACACGCTCGACGATCTCGGGGCCAACACGCTCCAGTTCTTCATCGCGGTCATCGCGGGGCTGATGGTCCTGGGCCAGTTAGGGATCGATATCGGCCCGGCCGTCGCCGGTCTGGGCGTGGTCGGCATCGCGGTCGGGTTCGGGGCCCAGAGTCTTGTGCGCGACTACCTGACCGGAGCGTTGATCCTGATCGAGAACCAGTTTGCTTTGGGCGACGTGGTTCGGATCGCGGATGTCACCGGGACGGTCGAGGACTACACGTTGCGGCGAACGACGTTGCGGGACTTCGACGGCGTCGTCCACACCGTGCCAAACGGCGAGATCCATGTTGCTTCGAACATGACCCGTGTCTGGTCACGGATCAACGAGGACGTCCTCGTTGCCTATGGCACCGACATCGAGATGGCTACCGCCGTCGTCGACCGGGTCGGTCGGGAGATGGCCGATGATCCGGTCTGGAAGCGCCGTGTCCTCGAGGCACCCAAGGTCGATCGGATCTCGGCTCTGGCCGATAGCGGGATCACGCTCAAGATCCTGGGCACGGTCCGAGCCGCCGACCAGTGGGCAGCCGCGGGCGACCTGCGCAAGCGCCTGCTCGTGGCGTTCGAGAGCAACGGGATCGAGATCCCGTTCCCGCACGTGGTCACCGTCGTCCGTCCCAGGCAGCCTGCGGCGGAGCTACCTGAGGCGTTGCCGGAGGATCAGTAGGCATCGGCCAGATCGCGGCAGTGGCTCGATACTGCGTGCGGCGCCTTCGGGCATCGATGCAACGAGCCACTGCCCTTCGGACCCCCGGCGCGGTAGGATGACCGGGTGAGCGATGACTCGGTCCTGCCACCGCCCGAGATCGAAAATCTTCTTGCCGAGTCGCGGCTGTTCCCCCCCGACCCGGCATTCGTCGCGCAGGCCAACGCGAGCGCCGAGATGTACGCCGAGGCGGAGGCCGACTTCGAGGCCTTCTGGGCGAAGCATGCGCGCGAGCGGATCGATTGGTCGAAGCCGTTCGAAACGACGCTCGAATGGGACCTCCCGTTCGCCAAGTGGTTCACCGGCGGCGAGCTGAACGTCGCCTACAACTGCGTCGACCGACACGTCGAGCGCGGTCTCGGTGACAAGGTCGCGTATCACTGGATCGGCGAACCGGGTGACACTCGCACCCTGACGTTCGCGGACCTGCAGCGTGAGGTGAGCAAGGCCGCCAACGCGTTGAAGGAACTCGGCGTCCAGACCGGTGACCGCGTGGCGATCTACATGCCGATGATCCCGGAACTGCCGATCGCGATGCTCGCCTGTGCCCGGATCGGCGCGCCACACACTGTCGTCTTCGGCGGTTTTTCCGCTGAGTCGCTGTCCGGACGCATCAACGACTGTGGGGCCAAGGTGCTCATCACCGCGGACGGCGGTTACCGTCGTGGCAAGGAGATCGGGCTCAAGCACCATGCCGACGAGGCGCTCGCCGACACGCCGACGATCGAGGCCAGCATCGTCGTCAGGCGCCTGGGCCACGACGTCCACATGGTCCCCGATCGCGACCATTGGTGGCACGACATCGTCGATCGGCAGTCCGACGACTGTCCGCCCGTCGCGGTCGAGTCCGAGCACATGCTGTACCTCCTGTACACCTCGGGTACGACCGCCAAGCCCAAGGGGATCCTGCACACGACGGCGGGCTACCTGCTCGGCGCATCGTTGACCCACGAGGTCGTCTTCGACATCAAGCCCGACGATGTCTACTGGTGCGCAGCCGACATCGGGTGGGTGACCGGCCACAGCTACATCGTGTACGGGCCGCTCGCGAATGCCACGACCTCGATCATGTACGAGGGCGCGCCGGACACCCCCGCCTGGGATCGCTGGTGGCAGATCGTCGAGGACTACAAGGTCTCCATCCTGTACTGTGCCCCGACGGCGATCCGGGCCTTCATGAAGCAGGGCGAGGCGTGGCCCGCCGCCCACGATCTGACCACGCTGCGCGTGCTGGGATCCGTCGGCGAGCCGATCAATCCAGAGGCGTGGCTGTGGTATCACGAGAATATCGGCGGGAGTCGAGCGCCCATCGTCGATACGTGGTGGCAGACCGAGACCGGGCAGATCCTCATCACGCCGCTGCCCGGGGTGACGACAACGAAACCGGGATCGGCGACGCACCCATTCCCGGGTATCGCCGCGGACGTCGTCGATGCCGACGGCAATTCGGTGCCGCTCGGCGGCGGCGGCTACCTCGTCCTCAAGCGCCCGTGGCCGGCCATGTTGCGCGGCATCTACGGCGATCCGGAGCGATATCACGAGACCTATTGGAAGCGATTCCCCGGGATGTACTTTGCGGGCGACGGTGCCAAGCGCGACCTCGACGGATATCTCTGGCTCCTGGGCCGTGTCGACGACGTCATGAACGTGGCCGGCCACAGGATCTCGACGACCGAGGTCGAATCGGCCCTGGTCGACCACAAGTCCGTGGCTGAGGCGGCCGTCGTCGGCAAGAAGGATGAGGTCAGCGGTCAGGCGATCTTCGCGTTCGTCATCCTCAAGGCGGACCGGGAGCCATCCGATGCCCTCGCCGTACAGCTTCGCGAGCACGTCGCCTACGTCATCGGCCCGATCGCGCGACCGAAGTTCCTGATGTTCGTTCCGGACCTCCCGAAGACCCGTTCGGGGAAGATCATGCGTCGGCTCCTCCGCGATATCGCGGAGGGCCGGGTATTGGGCGACACCACCACATTGGCCGACGTCGGCGTCGTGGATACGATTCGCGAGCACTCGGGTTCGGCGGAGGAGTGACGTGCCGTTCGACTTTCTGAAGCGGAAGAAGGACC
>SPCO01000218.1 GCA_004525275.1 Thermomicrobiales bacterium
CGCCTGGCCCGGGCCAAGCTCCTGCCCGCCCGGGCCAGGCGCCCGCCTCCGGCGGAAGAGCGCACCGGGCAGGACACCGGTCGGTCGCGTCAGTGGCCCGTGCTAGCATCCGGCCGGTGACTCAGCCCGATCGCCCGCCTCGGTCGCGTCCGGCCGACGGACGTACCTCGGACGACGTCTCGCCGCTCGACAAGCGGATCATCGAGCATCTCCAGGCCGATGGCCGGCGTCCATTCACCAAGATCGCGGCCGATCTCGGTGTCTCCGAGGCCGCGGTCCGGACCCGGACCAACCGCCTGATCGAGCGCGACATCCTCCAGATCGTCGGGGTCACGGATCCACTGAAACTCGGCTTCCACGAGATGGCGATGATCGGGATCCGCTGCGAGAGCGCGAAGCTCATCGAGGTCGCAGACCACATCGCGACGATGCCCGAGGTGGACTACGTTGTGATCACGGCCGGCTCGTATGACCTGCTCATCGAGACGGTTTGCGAGGACAACGAAGCCCTGCTTCACTTCCTGGCGGAGCGACTCGGAGCGATCGACGGGGTTCGCGAAACGGAGACGTTCGTCTACCTGCGGCTGGTCAAACAGACCTATCAGTACGGGACTCGCTGAACCGACGATAGACGTGGTCCGGTGCCGCATCGCACCAGACTGTTCTGAAGTGGCCCAGATGCACCACTCGGGCAGATATGATGCGCAGGCGGCAGTGGGCCTTACGATGCCCCTGCGCATCATCAGAGAGGACGACGTGCCCGTCGATCCGGTCCTCACCCTCGTTGCAGCCGTCATCGTGGTCAACCTGCTCGTGATCGGCCTGCTGGTCGTCTCGCTGCGGCGGTGGGCAGATCGACCGAGCCGATACGATGGCCGGATGCCCGAAGCGGAACAACGTGCTCCAGAGGAGGCGGTCATCGGCCGCGTCGAAACATCCCTGGCCGACGATGGTGTCTCAACGGAGACCTACGATCGGGTGGTTCGCATCGTCGCCTGGGTCTTCCTCCTGACCGCCGCAACGATCGTCGCGGTGACCGGCCTGTGGCCGGACACGCAGGGGGCGATCTTCGTCCTTCTCGCCTTCGCCGGGCTGTTCATCATCGTGGTCCACGAGCTGCTGCCGCGAGGGGTCCTCGGATCTGCACGATTCGTCGTCGAGGGCTCCGTCGCGGTGACCGTGGCGACCTTGCTCGTCGCCCTGACCGGGGGCGTCGCCAGCCCGTTCTTCTTTGCCTTCGTTCTGATCGTCGGTGGCGCCGCGCTGGTCGTCTCGCCACGGGTCACCGTCGCCCTGGCCGCGATCGCATCCGTCTGTTACCTGCTTGCCGTTGCTGCCGGTTCTCCGACTGACTCGCTGGGGGCGGCCGCGGCCGCCATCGTCGGGGTCAACCTGACCGCCATGATCCTGCTCGCCTATGTGGCGATGGTCATCGCGCGCGCCCAGCGGAAGACCCGCGATGCTGCCATCCGGATGTCCACAGTCGACTCCCTGACGGGGCTATTCAACCGCTCGTTCTTCTTCGCTGCGATCGATCGCGAGATCGCCCGGAGTGCCAGGTCGACGCGCGGGTTCGCCCTCTTGATGATGGATCTCGACGAACTCAAGACGATCAACGACCGGCTCGGCCACTTCTACGGCGACCGGGTCCTGCGGATGGTCGGCGAGGTCATCAGCCAGGGTGTCAGACAGATCGATACGGCGGCTCGCTACGGCGGTGACGAGTTCGTCGTGTTGCTGCCCGAAACCGATCCGACCGGCGCCTTCGTCCTGGCCGAGAAGATCCGCCTCGGGGTCGGCGCCATGACGATCGACCTGCCGAGCGGAGCCCGACGGCCGTCGCTCTCGATCGGGGTCGTGAGCTTTCCGGAGGACGGGCGCAACGCTGATGAATTGATCATCAGCGCTGATGGCGCGATGTACGCCTCCAAGCATGCCGGCAAGGACCGGGTGACCGGCTATCCATTCGTGGAGGCGGGCCGCCAGCCGACTCCGGTGTAGCATCGCTCCGTGAGCGATAGCGATCCGAGCCGACGCCAGGAGCCGAGCGGCTTCTCTACCCGAGCGATCCGGGCCGCATCGCGGATCCCCAGGCTCGACCAGAGCCCGACGTCGGTCCCGATCTATCAAACGGCGACGTTCGCTTCGGCCGACGCCGACGAACTCGGACGGGTCGCCGCCGACCCGCGCGGCGGCTACGCCTACAGCCGGATCTCGAACCCGACGACGTCCGCGCTCGGGAGCGCGTATGCCGAACTAGCCGGAGGTGCCGCCGGTCTGGCGCTGGCGTCCGGGATGGGCGCGATCCATGCCGCGATCGCGTCGCTTGCCAGATCCGGCGATCGGATCGTTGCGCCGGTCGCAAGCTACGGTTCCACGCGCTCGCAGCTGACCCGGATCTTCGGCGGGTTCGGGGTCCAGCTCGAGATCGTCGACATGACCGACCACGAAGCCGTCGCCGGCGCGCTCGCCGCCGCCCCGACGCGGATCCTGTATGCCGAGACGATCGCCAACCCGACGACCCACGTCGCCGACCACGCGGCCCTGGCCGATCTTGCTCATCGGCACGGCGCCGCCTATGTCGTCGACAACACCTTCGCGTCCCCTTATGTCTGCCGGCCGCTCGAGTTCGGGGCGGACCTGGTCGTCGAGTCGGCGACGAAATTCCTGGGCGGCCACAGTGATGTGATCGCGGGCGTCGTGGCCGGCTCCGCCGAGTCGGTCGCGGCCGTCGAACGCGTCCAGATCGA
>SPCO01000137.1 GCA_004525275.1 Thermomicrobiales bacterium
CCCGCGGCGAATGCGTCGATCACCCGCTCGGCCGCGCCGCGGTGCTCGACGACGTCGCGATCGAGGCGGCCGACCCGCAGGTCCGGGAACAGGCTTCTGACCTCGCGTTCGACGCGTTCCGTGCCACCACCGAGGTAGCGGATCCGCGGAGACGCACAGGCGGGGCAGCGCGAAGCGAGCGGCGTAGCCCGGCCACAGTGGTGGCAGCGCAGGGTCGACCCGGCCTGGTGATAGACAAGGGGTCGTTCGCAGTCCGGACACGCCTGGACATGACCGCAGTCTCGACACAGCACGACCGAGGCCGTGCCACGCCGGTTCAGGACGAGGATGGCCTGCTGGTTCGCGGTCACATCCAGCGAGCCAAGGGCGCCCGACAGGGAACGTGACAACAAGCCCCGCTCGCCGGCCGCAAGTTCGGCTCGCAGATCCACGACCTCGACCGTCGGGGCCGAGCCGGCCGGCCGGACCGGCAACACGACCCGGTCATACTCCCCAAGCCTCGCGCGGCCGACACTCTCGACCGCTGGCGAAGCCGAACCGAGGACGATCGCCGACCCGGCCAGGCGGGCGAGGCGGATGGCGACATCACGCGCCTGCAGCCGTGGCGTCCGATCGCTCTTGTAGGCCGGATCGTGCTCCTCGTCGACGACGATCAGTCCGATCTCCGCGAGCGGTGCGACGACCGCCAGCCGGGTCCCGACCACGATGTCTATCTCGCCCGCCCGGATCCGACGCCATTCGTCGGCGCGTTCGCCGTCCGCCAGCCCGGAATGGACGAGGCCCACTCGCGCATCCAGATCAGCGCGGAGACGGTCTACGAGCGGCAACGCGAGCGCGATCTCCGGGACGAGGACCAGCACGGGACGACCAGCCTCCAACGACGTGGCGATCGCCTCGACGTAGATCGCCGTCTTGCCGCCCCCGGTCACGCCATCAAGCAGCAACGGGCGCGGGTCACGAGCCGCGATCGCCGCTTGGATATGCTCGACCGCGACGCGCTGCGCCGGAAGGAGATCGGTGCCAGGCGGGCGTCCACCGCGTCGCCCGGCGAGTCGTGTTGCGAGCGGCCGCCTCGGCCGTTCTCGCACCGTGGCTTCAACAAGCCCGCGGCGGACGAGCCCGGCGACCGACGCCTGGCCGTGGCGATCGGCAAGATCCGCTGCAGGGAGCTCGCGTGGCCCGGATCCCACGAGGGCGCCCAACGCCTCCACCTGTCGCGGGCCTAGTTGCCGTCCAGCGAGCCGACCGCCGCTGGCGAGGACGGCCGCTGCGGCGCGACCCTGTTCGGTCGGACGGATCCAGCGCTCGAAGCGCGGTCCCGCGCCAGCCCCGAGCAGCGTCCAGGTCAGACTGATCCGACCGGCCGTCTCGAGCGTCCTGAGGCGACGAAGCAGGCCCGCCCGCCCGTCGGGCCCAGCCAGATCGCGGACGGGCCGCGGTCCGCGCTCAAGCTGTCCGAGCAGATCTCGGACGATCGGATCATCGGCCTCGTCGGCCCGGTCGGCATCGGTCGGAGCTAGTTCCGCGACGAGCTCGAGACGCTCCAGGAGACGCGGTGGCAGCATCGCACGCAGGACGAGTGCCGGTGGAGCAAGGTAGTGGGCGGCGATCGACATCGCGAGCCCGAGCGTGAGGGGTGGCAACAGGGGTCCATCCGCCCGAACCCGATCCACGATCGGCTTGAGGGTCGCGACCGACGGCGCGATGGCCTCTCCGATCACGATACCAAGCGCCTGTCGGCGTCCGAACTCGACCAGGATCGCCTCACCGAGCTCGAGATCGGCCAGCCGGTCGGGAACGAGATAGGTATACGTCCGATCGCCACCGCGGCCGGCGGCATCAACGGCCACCTCGACGGCTCGGGTCAAGGCGACCGGGGGTAGACCACGACGCGACGGTCGGGCTGCGAGCGGTGTTCATCGTCGATGATCTCGTCGATCCGGAGCGCTGTTCGCTCGACCTGTCCCGTCTCGTTGGTCACGACGTAGTCGTAATCCTCCTGGCGGGCAAGCTCGATGGCCGCGTTTCGCTGGCGGATCTCGAGTTCGTCGGCGGTCTCGGTCGCCCGACTGCGCAGACGCTGGAAGAGATCCTCCAGCGATGGTGGGATCAGGAAGATGAGAAGCGCCCCCGGGACCTTCGTCTTGACCACCTGGGCGCCCTGGACATCGATCTTGAGGATGACGTCATGACCCGCTTCGAGGGCGTCGCGGACCTGGCCACGCGGCGTCCCGTACCAGTTTCCATGAACCTCATTCGCCTCGAGAAAGCCGCCGGCAGCCCGCTGCCGCTCGAATGCCTCTCGAGAAAGGAAGTGGTAGTCGACACCGTCAAGCTCGCCCGGTCGTCGCGCCCGGGTGGTGCAGGTCACGACGTAGTGGTATTCGGGCTCGTGGACCCGAAGGCGCAGGGCGTCGATGATCGTGTCCTTCCCGACCCCGCTCGGCCCCGAGATGATGACCAGGATCGCCCCATTCGACGGCGCCATTGGATCGATCATCGGACCACCGCGCGTAGACCCTCGAGGACCGATTCGAGACTCGCAGGCAACTGCGCCGTCGCCCGGATGAGCTGCCCACTCGTCGGCGAGGTCAGCTCGAGTCGCCACGCATGCAGGAACAATCGGTCCAGCCCAGCCGGTCCACGTCGGGACGTTCCGGTTCCATAGACCGGATCGCCCGCGACAGGATGCTTGATCGCCTCCAGATGCACCCGGATCTGGTGGGTCCGACCGGTCACCAGGTCCAGCTCGAGCAAGGTCCAGTCGTCAAACCGCTCGCGGACACGGTAGCCCGTGACCGAGGCCCGCCCGTCAGCCACGACGGCCATGCGCGTCCGGTGTTTCGGGTCGCGCCCGATCGGTGCCTCGATCCGCCCGACAGCTGCACCCACGCTGCCCTGGACAAGGGCCAGATACGTCTTCTTGACCCGTCGGGCCTTGAGTTGGGCCATGATCGACGCTTGGGCCCGGTCGTTGCGGGCGACCATGAGCAGACCGCTGGTATCGCGGTCCAGGCGATGGACGATGCCGGGGCGCTGCACACCGGCGATGCCGCCCCAGGTCGAACCGTCCCCATGCGCAAGCAACGCGTTGACGAGGGTGTCGTCGCTGTGCCCGGGTGCCGGATGGACGACGAGACCGGCCGGCTTGTCGATGATCAGGAGGTCTTCGTCCTCATAGACGACCGAGAGCACGATCTCTGGTGCGGGGACGAGTTCGAGCGCGACCGCCTCGGGAACGTCCAGGCGCAGTTCCGACCCCGCATTAACGAACGCGTTCGCCCGCAACGTCCCGCCGTCCCTGGTCAGCCGCCCGTCCGAGATCAGCTTCTGCACGTAGCTCCGCGAGAGCCCGGTCGCGTCAGCGACATATCGGTCAACCCTGCCGCCGGCGCCATCGGGTACTCGCAGAACGCGGACCCCCGGCGCGTAGGACGGGTCAACCATCCTGGGCCTCTCCTGGCTGCTCCGTGAGCGCCGGCCATATGGCAGCGGCGATGAGCATGAGGATCGCCAGGCTGATCGCCGAATCGCCGAGATTGAAGGTGTAGAAGCGAAGATCGCCGATCCCGATGTCGACGAAGTCGACCACGTAGCCGAGTCGAAGTCGATCCATCAGATTGCCGATCGCCCCGCCGAGCAGAAGACCGAGGGCGATCGACAGGTACAGGCTCCGACCGGCCCGAGCGTGGTACGCGACGATCAATCCGATGACCGCGAGCGAGACGACCCCGAACAGCAGCGCGCTGTCGCGGAAAAGCCCGAAGAGCGCGCCCGAGTTCTGGCTGAGGATGAGTCGAGCAAAGTCGCCGATCACTTCGATGACCTCACCGGGTGACACGTTCGACACGATCCACGCCTTGGTGAGCTGGTCGAGGATCACGACCGCGGCGGCAATGCCCACGAAGACGAGCCAGTGGGCCCCCGTCCGCCCGGGCTGGGCCTGGTCAGCGATGTCACTCCCGAGCGTAGACTCGTCCTCGGTCATCGGCCGGCTCCGCGGTCGGCTACCCGACGCAATCCGATGTCGACGGCGCCCGACGTCAACTCGACGGTGGCCGTATGCGAGCCCGTATTCGGGTCCGTCTGGATCGACGCCAGCGTGTCGGCGGCGACGCTCGCCAGATGACTGGCAACGAGCTCCGGGACGGGACCGACCCACAGTTCGATCCGATCGTCGAGTTCCAGTCCGGCCTCTCGCCGAAGGTCCTGGATGGCGCGGGCAAGCTCGCGAGCGTCGCCCTCGGCCGCCAGCTCGGGCGTTGAGCTCGTATCGAGCACGACCACCAGTCCATCGTGATGGGCCACCGCCGTCCCGGGTCGCGGTGTCGCCTGGATCTCGACCTCATCCGCTGCCAGGGTCACGCCGCCGAGCGTCACCGAGCCGTCGGTCTCGAAGACCACGTCGCCCGATCGAGCGGCGGCCATCACCGCAGGGATGGCCGACCCCAGCCGCTTGCCGATCCTGGGAAGCAGCGGTTTGACGCGCCGCTCTACCAGTCGCGATTCATCGTCGATACGCTCGATCCGTTTGACGTTGATCTCATCGGCGATCAATGCGAGCAGGTCGGCATCGACATCATTGCCACGTTCCGGGAGCGCCAGCCAGGCGGTCGCCAATGGCTGCCGAGTCTTGATATGCGCCGTGCTGCGCAGCGTGCGCCCCAGATCGACGGCGCGTTGGGCGACCGACATCGCTGCCTCCAGCTCCGGGTCCTCATACCGTGCCAGCTCGGCGGTCGGCCAGCGCGTCAGGTGGACGCTATCGGGTGCATCGGGCGTCAGCGCGGCGACGAGATCGCCGTACAGGCGTTCGGAGAGGAACGGCAGGATCGGGGCGAGCATCCGGGAAGTCATGACGAGTGCTTCGTGGAGGGTCGCAAAGGCGGCCTGTTGGTCCGGCGCATCGTCCGAACGCGAGAAGCGCCGGCGTGACAGCCGCAGGTACCAGGTCGACAGCCCGTCGAGGTAGACCGACAGCGCGCGCGTCGCCCCAACGGCGTCGAAGGCCGCCAGGCGG
>SPCO01000232.1 GCA_004525275.1 Thermomicrobiales bacterium
CGGCTGGGACTCCGGCTGGGCCGCTGCCTTCGAACCACACGCGATCGAGGGGACCCGGGCCGGGCGCGTCGTTGCCGTCCACCGCGAGACATCGATCGTCCGTGACGGCGATGGCGACCGCCCCGCGAGCGTCTCGGGCTCGTTCCGGTTCAGCGCGCTTGTCCACGCGGACTTCCCGGCCGTCGGCGATTGGGTCGCCCTCGACCGGGATGACGTCGTGGTTGCCATCCTGCCCCGCAGGAGCGTCTTCAAACGCATGTCGACCGACGCGAGCCGCCGCGGGACAGGCCTCGATGCCGAGCAGATCATGGCCTCGAACGTCGATGTCGCGCTGCTGGTCGCTGGGCTCGACAACGATTTCAACCTGCGCCGGATCGAGCGCTACCTTGCGGTGGCCCGGTCGAGCGCGATCAACCCGATCGTCGTGCTCAACAAGGCCGATCTGGCCGATGACGTCGATGGTCGTCTAGTCGCTGTCGACGCGATCGCGCCGGGCGTCACCGCGATCGCCGTCTCCGCCCGGACCGGGCAGGGCCTGGACGAGCTCCTGACTCACCTGCGACCTGGAGCCACGGCGGCCATCCTCGGGTCGTCGGGGGTCGGAAAGTCGACGTTGGTCAACGCCTTGCTCGGCGAACAGCGGCAGGCGATCGCCGAGGTCCGCGAATCGGACTCGCGCGGACGTCACACGACGACGCACCGCGAGCTCTTCGAGTTGCCCGGTGGGGCGTTGCTTGTCGATACGCCTGGTATCCGTGCGCTCGAAGTCCTCGGCGCAAACGACGGTGTGGACGAGGCCTTTGACGATGTCATCGATATCGCAGCGACATGTCGGTTCAGCGATTGCCGGCACGCCGGCGAGCCCGGCTGCGCGGTGCGGGCGGCCCTGGCCGACGGCCGCCTGACCGAGGAACGCCTGGCCAGCCATCAGAAGTTGGAGCGTGAAGCGGCGCGCCTCGCTCGTGAGGACGATCCGCGCGCACGGGCGGAACACCGTCGCACTTGGAAGATCATCCACAAGTCCGTCGGCGAACACATGGAACGCAAATACGGGAGTGACCGATGACGACCGAGACCGATACGACCCGCTGGGTCGAGGTGGCTGGGGCTCCCCCGACCCCCGGCCTGCGCTTCCGTGCCTGGCAGGACGCAACCGACTACGAGCCGCTCGCTGCGCTGCTGCGAGCGACCAGCCTCGCCGATGGCGTTCCGTGGCTACCAACCGCGCAGCAGCTCCGCCTGCAATACGGAGGCAACCCCGGGCTCGAGACCGAGAACGACATCGTCGTGGCCGAAATCGATGGCCGGGTCGTCGCATGCGCCGGTTCGGAATCGGTCGTGCGCGACGGGACCCAGATCTTCGAGGCGTGGGGTCGGATCCACCCGACGGTGCGCCGTCGAGGCCTGGGGACCGCCCTATTTGCCTCGAACCTCAGGCGGATCCGCGAGCGCGCGGCGGTCATCCAACCGGGCCAGCCGATCATCGTCCAGGACGACGCGGAGGACGGACAGATCGGGGCGATCGCCCTATTGACCCAGAAGGGCTTCGAGCGAGTCCGAACGTTCTACCTGATGCGCCGGGACCTGACCGACCCATGGCCCGACGTCCCGTTGCCGGATGGCATCGAGTTCAGAACTGTCACTCCGGAACACCACCGGCCGATCTTCGACGCCGAGACGGAGGCCTTCCGCGACCACTGGGGGCAGCGAGAGCCGACGGAGCACTCGTTCCAGTCGACGTACCGGCACAAGGAGATCGACACCGACATGTGGGTCGTCGCCTGGGATGGCGACCGGATCGCTGGCGTCATCGAGAACTGGATCTGGGCCGAGGAGAATGCAGATCTTGGGGTCGCCCGGGGCTGGCTCGAGACGATCTGCGTCCTTCGGCCGTGGCGCCGGCGCGGCGTGGCGCGGGCGATGACCGTCGCATCGTTCGGGCGACTCCGCTCAGCGGGCATGGCGGAGGCGATGCTCGGCGTCGACGCGACGAACCCGACCGGCGCCCTCCGGTTGTATGAAAGCGTCGGCTTCGAGATCTTTCGGCGCGAAGGCGCCTACCGACGTACCTTCGAGCCATGACCACCATCGACATCCCGCAGGCACCGATCCCGGGTATCACGATCCGGTCGTTCCGCGATGAGTCGGACTACGCTCGGTTGGCCGACCTGATCAGCACGGCCAATACGATCGACAGCATCCCGTATCTGCC
>SPCO01000157.1 GCA_004525275.1 Thermomicrobiales bacterium
CTCCAGACGCTCCTTGAACTGACGGTCCATGCCTAGACGTCCTCCGGCACGGTCGGGCCGATCGCACGGTCCGGCCAATGACCGCGGCGTTCCTTGACCAGTTGCTGGAGCTTCATCATCCCGTAGATCAGGCCCTCCGGCCGAGGCGGGCAACCGGGCACGTAGACGTCGACGGGCATGACCCGGTCGATGCCCTCGACCGTCGAGTAACTCCGCTTGTAGCGACCGCCCGAACAGGTGCAGTCGCCCATCGCGACGCACCACTTGGGCTCCGGCATCTGCTCCCAGAGGCGGACCAGTGGTCCGGCCATCTTGGTCGTCAAGGTTCCCGCGACGATGAGTACGTCCGCCTGACGCGGGCTGGCCCGGAATGGGAACATCCCCCAGCGATCCATGTCGTTCTTGGAGGTGGCTGCCGACATCATCTCGATCGCACAGCAGGCGAGACCCGAAAGCAGGGGCCACAGACTGTTCATCCGGATGAGGTCCAACACGTAGTCCGCCTTGGTCGGGATGACCTCCAGGGCACCACCCCAGCGGGCATCGTCGCGCCGGCCCAGGCCGCTCGCAGCAAATTCGCGCAGGTGCGTGATATCGCTATCGCGCCCGCCGTCGTACGCCTCGGGGTCGGCTGCCTGCCAAAGGGTGTTCGGGACGATGATCGGAGCGAGGACGTCGGTCGTCGCGTCGGTGACCGTTGGGAGGTCGCCCCCGTCGCCTGGCTTCAGCGCCATGTCAAGGCTCCCTTCCGCCAGGCATAGGCGAGTCCGAGTAACAGGATCCCGACGAAGACGAGCATGCTCACCAGCCCGCCGAGCAGGATGTCCCGAAAGACGATCGCCCATAGGTAGGTGAAGATGACTTCGATAGCGAAGGCGACGAACAAGAGCGCGTAGATGTAGAACGACAGCCCGAACCGGCCATGGGTGTCGCCGTACGTGTCGATACCGGATTCATATGGCAGACCCTTGTGCTCGTCCCCTCGGTTGCGATGCGAGATGAGCCATGCCGCGCCGATCGTCATGAAGACGAACGAAACACCAGCGAAGGCGAACCCAACGACGTACCAGATGCCGGTCAACCGATCTCCCCTTCGAGCGACACGCCATGGCTGGCGTCTCCGTGGCTCGAGGTCCCTGCAGAGCGCACAACCAGACCCGACTCGGGCTGGCTGCCCTCGTCGGCATTCTAGCGTGCAAGGCTGACTGGCGGCACGCCGCGGACGGGCGCTCACGAGGAGATCCGTGGTCAAGGGGAGAGCACGTTGAGGTTGGTCGGGGAGCAGCCCACACCGAGCGCGCGAAGCAGGATCGCGTGCCGCTCCCCGACAGGTCGTGCCCGACCGTTGGGAATCGTGCCGGTCGAAGGACGGGCGAAGCAATAGGTAGGTCGCCGTATCGTGGTGGGTCCGGCGAGGTGCGGCGTGGCTGGCGCGGTGCGGTGCGGCTAAAAGGAGGGTCCGTCAGCGGGCGAGACGGAAGGCATATCCCGCCGGGACGCGCCCCGCCGGCCAGTCTCGACCGAAGGCCATGACCCGGAAGCGCCCCATCGCGCCAGGGTCGAGCAGGCGTATCAGCGCTGACCGGACCGCCAGGTAATCCTCGATCGTCGTGCCCGGATCGCTCTGGATCGCCTGGAGCAGGTCCTCAGTCCCGAGCCCGACCAGGAACTCCGCCTGGGTCGTGGTCCCAAGGTGGGTCAGGCCCGCTGCGACCGCGGCTCGCTCCACGGTGGTCAGGTTGACATGGGCGGTGAGGTCCTGGTACCCGACATGGCGGTACGGATCGTCGTGAACGCGATGCCGCAGGTAGGCACGCAGCGTGCCGTCGCGACGCCGGATCGGGTCGTAGAGCTCGGCAGCGGGGTAGCCGTAGTCGATGAGCAGGAGGACGCCGCGTCCGAGCCCGGCTGCGACATCGTTGATCCAGCCATCGACCGCCAGACAGATCTCCGCACGCTGGTCGTCGGCGAGGGTGACGCCCTCCTCGGAAAGTCGCCGTTCAAGTGCGGGCGTGGATGGGTCCGCCTCGACGTCGCCGAACCCGCCCTCGCCCGATCCGACCATGACCTCGCGGAGTCGGCCGGCTCGCCGCACGACACGATGGGTCGGGAGCGCATCGAGGACTTCGTTCGCCAGGACGAACCCATCGATCTTTCGGTTGGGCGGCGCGGGCGCCATCAGACGAGCCGAATGTCCGGCCGCGTCGAGTCGGGCGGCCAGGGTCCCGAGGCGCCGCGGCTCCACCTCGATCGGCTCGAACTGGATCGTGGAGGTGAGATCCGGCCGCTCCCTCGCGAGGCCGTCCAGGATGGCGACCGCCAGCGTCCCGCTCCCAGCCCCATATTCGCGAAGGATGAAGGGCGCCGGCTGGCCGAGCTGGTCCCAGGCGTCGGCAACGGACCGCGCGATCGCCGCCCCGAAGATCGGGTGGGCCTCGGGCGCCGTCAGGAAGTCTCCCTGGCGGCCCGGCCTGGCCGCATCCGCGCGATAGTACCCACCATCGGGGTCGTACAGGGCAAGATCCATGAAGCGCGCGAACGTGATCGGCCCGTCGCGCTCGATCTCGTCCTGGATTCGAGCGACCAGCCCATCGTCCTGGCCGACGGCGTCCAGGTCGGGCTGCGGGTCACGGCGAAGACCCGGCGTCATCTCCATCATGGACTCCGGACGACGAGGCGGACCCCGGGCCCGACGAGGGAGTGGCCGCCGAGGAGGATCGGGATCGGAGCGGCTCTGGCGGCGACCGTGAGCTCGCGCAACCAGGGGTCGGAGATCTGCCCCGGGAGCAACAGGTCGGACGAAAAGCGGTCCTCTGCGACCGGCCAGGCGGTCTCATTCGCGCCCCATCGATGGGCCATCAGGACTCGCGTATCGACCACTGCAGCATCACCGAGCCGAACGAGGTGTTCGCCCAGCGAGGATGGACCGTCTCGGTCCAGCAGGGCGCCGATGACCGATGCCGGCGAGCGTTGGTGGGCCGTGCTCGTCCGCAGCCCGCGTTCCTCGATGAGCGCTCGCGTCCGCGATGCCGTGGAACGTTCAAGCCAGCCGAGCGTCGTCGCCGAGGTCCGGCCGGCGACCAGGAGCTCGGCGCTCGGGTCAGCGGCGACCCGGCGAACCGCCTCGATGACGGCGGTGGCGGGACCCATATCGACCCCTCCCGCCTCGGCCGCATCGGCAACCCTCGAACGACCGATCAACAGCAGATCGAGCGGCCCGTCGATGTCGACCGCGAGGCGCCAGCGTCGACCAAGGTCGGTGACCCGGTAGCCCGCGTGCTCCGCGAGCCAGCGCGGCAGTCCGTTGTCGGTCGGAAGATCGGGGAGATTCGCCAGCGTTGGCCACGCGTCGGCGATCGCCACCGCATCGGCCGAGAAGCGATTGTTGGCCAACGCTCTCCGGCCCCCGCTGGCGGCTGCTTCCACGAAGTCGCGGATGTCCCGACGGGTTGCGAGTGGGATGGCGCCCGACCCCAGGACGACCAGGCCGTCCGGGCGATCGGCACTGGCCAGGGCGCGCAGGCGAGACCCGAATGGGGTCACGTCGGGCGGACCGGCAACGATCGCGACATCGGCCGCGCCCGCCGCCACGAACCGGTCGACGTGTTGGCGCGCGATCGTCTCCCGTTCGGCGATGAGCCAGCGGGTGAGCGGGCCGGCGTCGGGACCCGGTTCCTGGTGCATGATTCGGACGGTGACCGGACGCATGATCCGAGTCTAGCCGCCACCGACGGAGAGCCCGTGAGCGATCGACACGTCCGCGCCTACCTCGGTCTGGGGGCGAATCTGGGTGATGCCGGACGGACACTGACCGAGGCGGTCGTGGCCATCGCAGCACTGCCGGACACAGACCTCCGAGCTGTCTCGAGCCTGTATGCCACCGCCCCCGTCGGGTTCACGGACCAGCCCGAGTTCCGCAACGCGGTCGTCGCCCTCGATGCTCCCCGTGGCGCCGACCTGGTCGGGGGCGCGCTCGCCCTGCTGGCCCGCTTGAAGGAGATCGAGCGCGCCTTCGGGCGTCGGTCCGGCCGTCGCTGGGGCCCTCGTGAACTCGATCTCGACCTGCTCGTTTTCGGACGTGCGCGGATCAGCGTCGAGCGCCCGGCGGCGGGCCGCTCCAACGATGCCGAATCGGACTCGGCCAGGGCCACCAAGCTGCTCGTCGTGCCCCATCCAGCGGCTTCCAGCCGCCTGTTCGTCCTGGCCCCGCTCGCCGATCTGGCGCCGGGTCTCGTGCCCCCAGGTTGGGGCCAGACGGTCGAGACTGCGCGCCGTCGGCAAGGCGTGCGGGAAGGCCCCGACACCGTCCGTGCGATCGGCCGCTGGGACCCCGACGTCGGCGGGTGGCGGCCGACCTAGCCCAGGTGGCGCGTCGGCAGCACGGTTTCGACGGCGGCCCCGTCGGAACCACGTTCGACCCGGTAGGCCCGAGCGTCCGGTCGCGAGGCGACGACATCTGCCAGCCGCTCATCGCGGAAGACCAACGCGGCGCCGTCGTCGGCCGCATAGCCGGCGGGCATCACGCCCTCGCTCACGAGGCGCTGGTAGA
>SPCO01000121.1 GCA_004525275.1 Thermomicrobiales bacterium
ATGCTCGCCTGCCTCGCCGATTGCTACGCGGAATTCCAGGACCGCCTCGCGAGCGCGAATCTGATCTGGACATGTGACTGCGGCGCCTGCTCGCGGCTCGACCGGCTCGACCTCAAGTTCATCCTCCATTCGGGTCCGTACGTGATCCAGTCGATCGCGGGCCGAGAGGAACTCGTCGGGCCGGACGTCGTGATGGCGCATCGGCTCATGAAGAACGGCGCGGCCGAGCTCGTCGGGCATGGCGCCTACGCCCTGATCACCGATGTCGCGGCTGCAAGTCTCGACGTCCCGACCGACGGCGCCCTCTCACTCGTCGAGACCTACGAGCACTATTCGCCGATCCAGGCCCACGTATTCCCGCTCCGCGAGGCCCGACCGCCATCGATCACCTGGTCGCCAGCGCCTGCCTGACACGCGAGCCGCGAGGGGCGGTCACGCACCCGCACCAGCCCGGGTCCGACGACCCGCAGGTTGCGCTCGTGAGTTAGTGTTGCAGGGTTCGTTGGTGCGCCCATGCACCTGCACGTCCGTGGATCACCGGTGCGCGCCGTCTCAAAGAATCGGCCCGACCGACATCAGAGGGAGAACAAATGAATCTGGTTGACACACTTACCGAAGCGTTCAACGAGGCGGTCGCCGATCTCGTGAATGCCATTCCGACGCTGGTCGGCGCGCTGGTGATCCTCCTGGTCGGGATGATCGTCGGGCGGATCGTCGGGCGGATCGTCACAAGGCTCCTGGTTGGAGCCAAGGCGGACACGCTCTTCTCCCGTTATGCGGGCACGGTCTACGGCGACGCCCCCGGGTCGACGAAGCCGACCACGTACGTCGGCAGCCTCGCCAAGTGGCTGATCTATCTCGTGGCCTTCCTGTCCGCGGCAAACTATCTGGGTTGGACCCAGGTCAGCAGCCTGATCAACGACTTCATCGCCTGGCTGCCGAACCTCGTCGTCGCCGTGATCATCGTGCTCTTCGCGCCGGTTCTCGGCCGCATTTTGAAGACCGCGATCGAGGCTTCCGGCGGCGGACTCGGGCTTTCGAATACCGCGCTCCTGGGGCGGCTCGCCGAATTTACGGTGATCGCGTTCGGGGTCATCATCGCCCTGTACCAGGTCGGTATCGCACCCGATCTCATCAATATCCTGTTCATCGGCGTCGTCGGTGGAATGGCATTGGCGTTCGGGCTCGCGTTCGGGCTTGGTGGCCGCTCGGTCGCCGAGGAGATGTCCAAGAACTGGTATGCCCGGTCGATGGACATCGCTGCCCACATCACCGAGGCGACGACGGATGCACCGGCTCGTCCCGCATCGGCTCGGACGGAGCCCCCGCAACCACCGGCCCAAGGGGCCTGACCGCCCAGCCGTAACCGGCCCCGAGCGCGAGAGTGCTCGGGGCCATCTTCCGGCTATCCTGCCGGGGTGGCTCGCCAGCGGATCCCGGACGACGTGTTGTCGCTCGCGCACGCCCGCGCTCGATCGCGGGAGGTACGGGATTGGGCGGAGGCGGACCGGCTACGGACCCAGATCGAGGACGCGGGCTGGAGGGTCGTCGATCGCGGGACGGACTTTGCGCTGACACCCGCGTCGGCGGCCGACATCGCGGAGGGAGACCGCGTTCTCTTTGGCTCGAGTGCGAGCGTCCCGTCGCGCCTCACGGAGGCGTCGGCCGGACTCGCGACGGTCGTCCTCGTGGCGACAGACTGGCCGGACGATCTCAACCGGGCCGTCGCAGCGTTGAGAGTCGCGCCCGATGGCCTGTCAGTGGTGATCGTTGCGGATGGTCCGTCGATCGAGCAGGCCGCGGCCCTTGGCGCGTTGCTCAAGGAGACCCCCGCAGGCGAGCCGATCCTGCCTCTCGACGTGGTCCGGACGAGCGAGCGTCTTGGCCATGGTGCTGCCCTCAACATCGGGATCCGTCGGGCCGTCGGGCCGGTCGTGATCCTGCTCGGCACGAGCTTCGAGCCCACTGGCGATATCGTGACGCCGCTCGTTCGGGCGCTCGATGATCCGTCCGTGGCGATCGCCGGCGGCTGGGGGATGGTGTCCAGCGACCTGCGCCGGTTCAGGGATGCAACGCCCGGCGACGTCGACGCCATCAAGGGCGATCTTCAGGCATTCCGGCGCACCGATGCCGAGGCGCGAGGCCCCATCGATGAGCGGTTCTGGGTCCCTCCGTACCTGGACATCTGGTGGAGCCTCGTCCTGCGCGACGGTGGTGACCGAAATCCGAGTCGTCGGGCGGTCAGCCTCGGGGATCTTCCCATCGAGCGCCACGCCGACCGAGGGCAGACGAGCCTGCCGCACACCGGGCGCGAGCGAAATGCGAGGCGCAACTTCTATCGGATGATCGATCGCTTCGGGACGCGGCGCGATCTCCTGGTCAGGAACTGATCGCGGGATCCTTCCGGGGAGCCCGTTCTTCCTGGTGCTCCCAGACCGTCTTCAGCGGGTCGCGCGGGCCGAGCGCGACGGCAGCGATCGGGGCCGCGATCAACGTGATGATCCCGGTGCTCAGCAGGACCGTCCTGACCGCGTCCGTGTACGCGAACGCGTAGGCCTCGGCGTTCGCCGGCACGAGGCCTTCGACGAGGGCGCCATATTGCGGGAGCCCGATGGCGACCAGTACGTTCTGGAACGAATCCACGGCTGCACTGACCTCACCAGGCGGGGAGCCGACAAGGGAGGCCGCGTAGGAGTCGAGTGCCAGACGGGTCACCAGGAGCGTGACAACGACCAGACCCGCCCGACTTCCGAGCGCCACGGAGACCTCGTTGAGTGCTGCCGCGCTGGCCGGGAGACCCTTCGGCACGCTGGCGAAGATGATCGCCGTCCGGACGGTGGCCGCGATGACGAAGCCCGCCCCGATCATGAGGAAGGCGAGGGCGAAGCCTACATATCCCACGCCGGGGCGCAGGATGAGCCCGATCAGCACGCTCCCGAGACCGACTGCCAGAACGCCCATGAAGACGAGCGAACGTGGTCCGAACTTCCCGATCAGGATCCCCGCAATGGGACCTGCGACAACGAGCGCGGCCATGAACGGGAGCGTTGCCACGACCGCGAGAAATGGCCCGTAGCCGAGGATGAGCTGGAAGTAGATCGGCACCTGGAGCATGACCGAGGCCTGGGCGTAGGCGATGACAAATCCGACGAAGAGCGCCGTCGCAACCGCCCGCCGCTCGACGCGGCCACGAGTCGGATCGAGGCGCCGGCGCCGTCCCTCCGCGACGAGACCACCCACGATCAGCGTCAAGCCGACGGCCGAGAAGGCGCCGCGCACCAGATTTGCCCCTTCTCCCTGGAAGCCGATCAAACCGGCGGTCAGGATGACGATCCCGAACGCCCACGTCGCCGTCGCCATCGGCACGGCGCGATCCGCTCCATCGCGGACGGGCAGGTCGCCCCAGGATGATCGGGCGATCCAGAGGGCAACCGCCGCGGCGACCACGGCCGCGAGATACGCGGGCCAGCGAGCACCGCTCGGACCAAACAGGGTCAGGAGGACCGGGCCTGCAGCGACCGCAGCGCCATAGGCCCCATAGGCGATCCCGATGGCCGTCGCGCGTGGGATCCCCGAGTATCGAGTCGCGACCCCGGCCAATGCCATCGGCAGGACGATGCTCGCGCCACCGACCCCGACGAACTGGATGACGACGAAGAGCGGGCCATCGGTGACGACGATCCCGGCAAATGCGGTCACGGTCATAGCCGCGAGGGCGCCGATCATGATCCGTCGCCGGCCGTCGGCGTCTCCGAGCACGCCACCGACAAGCAGCATTCCGGCCCCCAGGACGGCCCCGAGAAGGAGCAGCAGCTGGCTATCGTCGTTGGATCGGACGGCGGACTGGACGCTGGCCAGACCGGGCGCGTAGACGCGTGGGGCCAGCCCGGAGGCGAATAGCGCAACAGACGCAGCGATCAGCGTGCGCAGTGCACGATGGTCAGCGCCCAAGTCGCGAAGAAAGGTCGGGAGCGAGACCCGTCGCATCAGGCAGATGGTACTCGGATACCGGACCGGCCCTAACGCTTCCGGACCGCACTCGTTACCCAGGCAGAGGCCTCGCGGTCCGATCCCATCGTTCCCCCGGCGGTGTGGACCTGCGAGGCCTCATGACGTGGTCGAGGGGGCATCTTCGTGACCGGACCTATACTCCCGGCGATGCGCCGTCTGATCGTCCTCGCCATGGTCGCAACGCTGCTGGCCTCGTGTGGCAGTTCCGTGGCGTCGGCATCTGATCGGCCGGTCAGGATCCTGACCGGCGATCCAAACGATCTGGACCCGGCCGTCCAGGGCGACGCGGGTAGCGCGGCGATCACGGCGCAGCTGTTCGAATCGCTCACGTCGTTCGATGCCGACCTCCAGGTCCGGCCGGCCCTGGCCGAGTCATGGGAATTCGCAGCGGATGGCCGACAGCTCACGTTCCACCTCCGACCCGACCTGGCCTTTTCCGATGGCACACCGCTCCTCCCGAGCGACGTCCGAGCGAGCTGGCTCAGGGTCATCGATCCGGCGCACCCATCGCCGCTCGCGTCGCTCGCCTTCGACATCGGGGGCGCGGAGGCGTATGCCCGAGGCCTGGTGACAGATCCGTCATCGGTCGGCCTGCACGCCGATGATGCTGCTGGTGATCTCGTCGTGGACCTGGCCCATCCAGCGACGGACTTCGTCAACGTGGTGGCCAGTCCGACATTTGGCGTCGTCCCACGGACGATCGACACGGATCCCGGTGCCTTGCGGCCCGGTCCGGACTTCATCGCAAGCGGGGGCTATCTCCTGACTGGGACGACAATCGACGGGCTCGAGCTGACCGCCAACCCCCGATACTGGGCGGGGACGCCGGCGATCGAGACCATCGAGCTGGTGGGCACGCTCAACGGCGAGAGTGCGGTCACGGCCTTCTCTGGCGGTGACCTCGATTACACGCCGGTCAGTGACATCGATGCGAGCTGGTTGGCCTATGACGAGAAGCTCGGCCCGCAGCTCCGACTCGTCGAGTCGCTATCCGTCCAGTACTACGGTTTTGATACGACGAAACCGCCATTCGACGACGTTCGCGTCCGGCAGGCCGTTGGATCCGCCGTCGACTGGCGGCGAATAGCTGCTCTGAGTGCGGGCGACGAGCCGAGGCAGGTCGCGAACTCCATGGTCCCGCCCGGGATCCCAGGGCGGAGCGACCTCGATTTCCTGCCCGACTACGACCCCGATCGCGCTCGTCAGTTGCTCGCCGATGCGGGCTATCCGGGTGGTGCCGGGTTCCCGACCACGGTCCTGATGACCGGCGGATCCGGGTACGATGCCGCGATCGTCGGTGAGATCGAACGTGAGTTGGGGATCACGCTTCAAGCAGAAACGATGGGCGACGGCTACTTCGAGCGACTGGC
>SPCO01000237.1 GCA_004525275.1 Thermomicrobiales bacterium
TAGACGAGGCTATTGGCCATGACGTCCTGGGTCATCTCCATCTTCTTGCGATCGACCCCGCCCTTCGGATCCTCGCTCAGATATGGCACCAATGAGCCAAATGCCAGCGAATGCATGACGACCCGCACGTAGGGTTCGCGTCCGGCAGCTCGCGACTCCTCGAATCGTGCGCCCAGCGCCTCCAGGGCAGCGGCCCGTTTCTCGTCGTCAGCGGCGTTCATGTTGATATACAGCGCCTGGGCGCCGGTCGCCTCGATCGCCGCCTTGACCTCTTCGACGTGGGCGAGCGCCGCCCGGAAGTCGAGGTGGATACCGCAGATGTTGTAGCCGGCTTTCGCGAGCGTGATGGCGGTCGCCTCGCCCATCCCGGATGAGCCGCCCAGGATCAGCGCCCAGCGCTCGCGGTCGTCGGTCATCGGGGGGAGCCTCCAAGGTGTGCGAATCGTTCACTCGAGTCTAGCAGCGGGTCAAGGTGCACCCAACGAGATCGATGCAGGGGTGCAAGGTCGATCGGGTTTGACGTCAGCGAAGTGGGCGCTATATTTCGGTATATACCTAATGAGGGGAACACCGAAATCAACAACGTCTATCGAGCCCTGGCCGATCCCACCCGCCGCCGCGTCCTGGCGCTCCTGCGCGAGCGTGATATGACGGCCGGTGAGCTTGCTGCCCAGTTCGATCAAGCGTGGCCTACGATGTCCGGCCACTTCAACGTCCTGCGCGAGGCCGACCTGATCGCGGCCGACAAGGTCGGCACCACCATCACGTACCACTTGAACTTGTCGGTCCTCGAGGAAGCGATGGCGGCCCTCCTGGAAACCTTCAAGATCACGTCGAAGGAGCCTGCATGAACCGACGCAACCTCACGATCTTCAGCGTCGTCGTCGTCGGGGCGCTCGCGCTGCTGAGCGGGTGGGCATGGCTGCAGCTGCCGGCCGACGCCGAGATCCCCATCCACTGGGGTCTCGATGGCCAGGTCGATGGCTACGCGTCGAAGGCGGTCGGGCTCCTGCTTATCCCGCTCGTCACGGCCGGCGTTGCGGCGCTTTTCTGGGTCATCCCGATCGTCGAACCGCGGCGCGCCAACATCGAGAAGTCTGGCAAGGCGTATGGAGCGATCTGGCTGTCGGCCACCCTCCTCCTCGCCGCCATCGGCGTGCTGGTCGTGGCAGCCGCGCTTGGGTCCGAGATCGACACGACACTCATCGTATTCGTGGGGGTCGGGGCCCTGTTCATCGTGATCGGGAACTATCTGCCCAAGGTCCGTTCCAACTACATGGTCGGCATCAGGACGCCCTGGACCCTGACCAGCGAGCTGTCGTGGGACCGAACGCACCGTGTCGGTGGGCGTCTCTTCGTCCTCGAGGGGATCGCCTTCATCGTGCTCGGCCTGCTCCGACCCGGGCAGGGCGTATTCACCGCCGTCTTGATCGGCGGCATCGCGATCATGCTCACCTTCATCTTCGCCTACTCGTATCGAGTCTGGAAGATGGACCCCAACCGAAGAGAGGCCTGACCCATGACCGAGACGCAGCTCCTGCTCCTGCTCCTGCCCATCGTCATCATCGAGCTCGTCCTGATCGTCTTCGCCCTGCGCGACCTCCTCAGACCCGATCGCCGGGTCCGTGGTGACAACAAGCTGATGTGGGGGATCATCATCGTGATCTTCGGGTACATCGGACCGATCCTCTACTTCGTCATCGGACGAGAGCCCGAATGAGCGCGTCGCCGGCGCGGGTGGTCTGCCTCGGGCTGACGAAGCGATTCGGCGGCGCCCAGGGTGTGCTGGCAGTCGACGGGCTCGACCTGGACGTACCTGCGGGGTCCGTATTCGGCCTGCTCGGGCCGAATGGTGCCGGGAAGACGACGACGCTCCGACTGATCAGCGGGCTGGCCCGACCGACGACAGGGGCGGTCTCCATCGATGGGGGACCGGCCGCAACGGACGGGTCTGCGGCGCGGCGCGGGATCGGGGTGCTCGATCAGGACCCGAGGTACTACGGCTGGATGACCGGGCGCGAGCTGGTCGAACTGGCGGGTCGACTCCAGAATCTGACGGTCGCCGACGCTCGCGCTCGGGCA
>SPCO01000236.1 GCA_004525275.1 Thermomicrobiales bacterium
CTGCGACGACGCGACGTACGCCCGGAGGTCCCGCGACAGGGCGCTGAACCACAGGCCGTCGTAGATCAACCTGGCCAGCTCATCGGCGACGAAGCGGTTGAAGCGCAAGGTGTCGCGCGACAACGTCAGCCCCTCCAGCGCACGGTGCGCGGCGTGCAAGATGGTCGCGGCCGGTGTCTCGTAGATCTCGCGGCTCTTGATCCCGACCAGCCGATCCTCGACGTGATCGACCCGACCGACCCCGTGCGCCCCACCCAGGGCATGAACACGCTCGACGAGTTCCACGGACCCCAGTCGTGCGCCATCGAGCGCGACCGGTATACCGCCTTCGAATTCGACGACAAGCTCGATCGGGGCCGGTGCATCAGTGGGCGCAACGGTCCATTCGTAGGCGTCGGCCGGTGGAGTGACCCACGGGTCCTCAAGCACGCCGGTCTCGCACGAGCGGCCCCACAGATTGACGTCGATCGAATAGGGCGAGGCCTTCGTGATCGGGATCTCGATCCCGCGCTCGATCGCGTAATCGATCTCCTGGCCGCGGGTCAGACCCATCCCGACCCGCATCGGGGCCACGACCTCCAACCCCGGATCGAGTGCATGCGTCGCCACGTCGAACCTGAGCTGGTCGTTGCCCTTGCCCGTGCAGCCGTGGGCGACCGCACCGGCGCCTTCGCGCTGGGCGACCTCGACGAGCAGCTGCGCGATGAGCGGTCGGGCCAACGCGGTGGCCAACGGATACGCACCCTGGTAGACGGCATTGGCCTGGAGATGCGGCCAGACATAGTCGGTCACGAATCGCTCGCGTGCGTCGACCACGTAGGCCCGAGAGGCGCCGGCGGCCATCGCCCGCGTCTCGACGCCGGGCCGCAGCGAGCCGCCACCCAGGTCGACCGTCAGGGTCACGACCTCCGCCCCGAACTGTTCCTTGAGCCAGGCGATGGCGACCGACGTGTCGAGTCCGCCGGAATATGCGAGGACGACCTTCTTCACGGGCTGTGTTGACCTCCGGAGCGTGTCTGGATGATTCTGAATCGCTCGCGCCAGCGCTCGAGGCGTGGCTCATCTGCGAACAGGACAAGGAGTGTGTTGTCGCCCGCCAGGGTGCCCTCCTGCTCATGCAGGCTCGACTCATCGATGGCCTGGGCGATCGCGCTGGCCGTCCCGGGCGTGCCGGTCAGGACGAGGATGAGCCCACTTCGCCCGATGCTGACCGGGATATCGACCAGGATCCGTTCGAGACGGAGATCCGACGGAGCCCCGTTGGACGCGATGCGCTCCGGCGTGACATAGACGTGGCCATCGGCGCTCGGCGCCTTGACCAGCCCAAGCTCTGTGATGTCCCGCGAGATCGTCGCCTGGGTGACCTCGAAGCCCTGGGCGCTGAGCGCATCAACGACTTCGCGCTGACTGCCGACCGGCCCCGAGGCGACGAGATCACGGATCGCGCGCTGTCGCTGGAGCTTGTGGTCATGGTTGGTCTGGGCGGTCACGCGGCACCGACCCTGGTGGTGAGCGAGGCCATGATCCGTGTCCCAAAGGCCGGGTCGGTCAGCGCCCGTTCGAGGGCGTGCGGCGCAGATGCGTCGGCGATGACGGCTTCCGCGCCGGGCCAGCCAAGTGCGCCGAGTGCAGCCCGGATCTTGGGAACCATCCCGCCGGCGATGACCCCGGTTTCGATCAAGGTTTGGGCTTCGGCTGCGGTCAGGGCGTCGATTCGCTGGCCGTCCGCGTCGCGGACCCCATCGACATCGGTCAACAGGACGAGCTGGCGAGCACCGATCCCGGCCGCGATACCGGCCGCGGCATCATCTGCGTTGACGTTGCACACGATCCCATCGGCGTCGCGGGCGAGCGGTGCGATGACCGGCACCTGTCCGCCGACGAGGATCGAATCGAGCAGGTCACGCCGCAGCCCGACGACCGACGCGACGAGCCCCAGGTTGGGGACCCGCTCCGCGATGAGCAGACCGCCATCGACCCCGGACAACCCGACGGCATCGACACCGAGGTCGTGCAGGCCGGACACGAGTTCGTTATTGACCACTCCCCGGAGTACCGCGGCGGCCACTTCGAGCGACTGGGC
>SPCO01000015.1 GCA_004525275.1 Thermomicrobiales bacterium
CTGGTTCGGGCTCGACCGCGCTGACCGCCTCGGGTTCGACTGCGAGGACCGTCTCGGGCTCTGGTTCGGGCTCGACCGCGCTGACCGCCTCGGCCGCCTCTCGCTCGCGCTCGTACGCCTCGACTTCGGCATCAAGATCCTGGCCAGGCCAGAACCCCGGACCTGTATCCGTCGCGGTGGTGTCCGACAGCGCAGCGATCTCCTCGGCCCCGATCATCTCGAGGGCAGGAGCGTCAGGTTCGGCGACCGGGTCGGCGACCGGGACTGCGGTCAGGGCGGCCAGTCGGCCGACCACGTCGATCTCGTCCGGGTCGTGAGGCGTGCCGTTGGAGCCGTTGGTGCCGGCGGCGATAGAGGGATCGACCACTTCGACGGCTCCGACATGCAGATGCGGGAAGGGTGCCGGCATGATCTCCTGGCCCAGATGCGGCGAGCAGGTCAGGCACTGAGCCTCATCCTCGTTCCAGCAGGTCGGGCACGTGTACTGGCGGCAGGACATGCAGAAGTTGAAGGTCTTGTGGAAGGCGTCGAGCTGGTACGCGGTCGATTCGCGTTCCGTCTCGCTTCGCGCCGCGGCCATTGCCTCGTCCATGGAGGTGCCGTCGGACATGACGAAGTTCTTCAGCCCGCGCGACATGACCTTCACGCCCTTGAGTCGGGTGCGTGGGCGCTCGGATTCGAAGGTGTAGCGGGTGCCGCACCGTTCACAGAACGATTCGGTCAGGATTTCGGTCATCGGGTCCCCGGGTGCGCGGATGTCGCCCGTCCGGTGCAACCGGATAGGAGCGGTTCGAGAGTATAGCTCAGCTCTTCAAGCCCCCTTCCCCCGGGGGTACCCCCAAGGATCCGCCGAATGTCCGGTGCCCCAGCGTTCGGAAGGAGAAGTTTGGACCCTCTGCTAGACTCCGCCACCGACCATGCCGCAACTGACCGCCGTCGAACGATTCTTCGAACGCCTGTTCGAGCGACCTTCGGCTCGACTCTTCCGGGCGCGACTCCAGCCTGTCCAGTTGCAGCGACGGATCGAGCGGGCGATGGAGAGCGAGCGACTCACCACCTCTGACCGCACACTTGTCCCGAATCGGTATGTCGTGCACCTGAACCCGGACGATCTGGCCGACTTCGGAGAGATGTCCGTGGCCTTGGCCTCCGAACTCGCCGACGGCGCCCTGTCCTTCGCGCGTAGCCATCGATACACCCTGGCCGATCGCCCACGGGTCGATCTTGTCGCGGATCAACGGGTCGACCGGACCGATATCCGCGTCCAGGCACACTTCGCCGAAGCAATCGTCGGACGGCCGGGACATGGCCCGATCGTCCTTGTTCCAGAAGCTGGCACCGCGGATCCGCCGGGAGATCCATCCCAAACGCGGGTGTACAACGTGCCCCGTCCGAACGCGCCCCGGGCCGTTGTGCGCGTGTGTGATCCGGACGGTCGAACGCGCGAAGCGATCGTGCTGCCGACGGGCCTCACGATCGGACGGGCGATGGACAACGACGTTATGGCTGTCGACGCCATGGTGTCGCGCCATCACGGGCGGATCGCCGGACGGCGCGGGACCCTCGTGTATACCGACCTGGGCAGCACCAACGGATCCCGAGTGAACGGCGTGCCCGTGACCGAGGTCGTCCTCGGAATCGGGGATCGTCTCGAGGTCGGGGGAACCGTGCTGATCGTTGAGGTCGCCGGAGCGCCCGCCTGATGGACGGGTTCACGCTCGTGCTCTGGGCCGCACGGCTCTTGTTCCTGGCACTGATCTACCTATTCCTCGCGCGCGTCATCCGGGCTCTCCTGCGGGACCTCCGGGCTGCGACTCGCGAGCCCGTGGACCGACATGGCCGCCTGATCGTCCTCGAATCACCCGGCGGGGAGCCGATGGTGGGCCGCTCCTTCGGGCTCGATGTGATCACGCCCCTGGGTCGCGACGTCAACAACGCCATCGTCATCGACGATGCCTTCGCGTCAGCCGACCACGCGGTCCTGACCTACCGCGGCCAGAGCTGGTACGTCGAGGATCTCGGGAGCACCAATGGGTCGTACGTGAACGGCCTGCGCGTCGATGGTGTCGCGCCATTCGGTTTTGGTGACGAGTTGCAGATCGGCGAGGTCCGGATGCGGCTCGAACGGGCGAACCGGTGACCGTTGTCGCGACGGATGGCCGCACCCTGGACGGACTGACCGGCGTTTTGCGCCGGATCCGGCCTCGGCCACGTTGGCTGGAGTTCCGCCTGCTCGCCCTCGTGGCGTTCGCCGTGGTGGCCGGGAGCTTCTCACTGGCGCTGACCGTCGACGGGCGATTCGGCCTGTACGATGTCGGGGCCACCGTCCTCTTCCTCGTAGCCCTGGCGGTCGCTCATCTGGCCCAGGTGCTCGCCGGCCGACGGACGGATCAGATCCTGCTCCCCGCGGTGGCGATGCTGGGTGGGATCTCACTCCTGTTGATGCAACGCCTGCCCCAGGACCTCGTCCACCAGACCATCCTGGGGGTCCCCTTGGGTCTGGCCGAAGTCCAACTCGTCTGGCTGCTATCCGGGCTTGCGATCGCGACGACGCTCGGGATCGTGGTCCGGTCGGATCTCTGGCTCCGCCGGTACAAGTACACCTGGGCGGCCGTAGGCGTCGGCCTGCTGCTCCTCACCTTCCTGTTCGGAACCGAGCTGAACGGCCAGCGCCTGACGCTTCAGATCGGGCCCATCGCCGGTCAACCATCCGAGTTGCTGAAGGTCATCCTCGTGGTCTTCCTCGCCGGCTACCTGTCCGAGAATCGGTCGCTGCTGGTCCAGCAGGATAGCTGGATCGGGCCACTGCGGATGCCACCGCTGCCGTACTTGGCGCCGATGGTGGCGATGTGGGCCATCGCATTGGGCATCGTCGTTGTCCAGCGGGATCTCGGGGCGGCGCTCCTGTTCTTTGGCGTCTTCCTGGCCATGCTCTACGTCGCGACCGGCCGGATCAGCCTGGTCATCATCGGCTTGATCCTGTTCGTCCTGGGCAGTGCCCTGATGGCTGTCTTATTCCAGCACGTCAGGACCCGAGTCGATATCTGGATCGATCCGTTCGCGGACCCGCTCGGCGCGGGGTACCAGGTGGTCCAGGCGCTCCATGCCTTTGCCCGGGGTGGGCTGCTGGGTGTCGGTCTGGGCGCCGGTCTGCCTGAGATCGGTGGCGTGATCCCCATCCCGGAGGTGCATACCGACTTTCCGCTGGCCGCCCTCGGCGAGGAACTCGGGATGGTGGGCGTCATCGCGATCCTGGGTCTGTATCTCGTGGTCATCGAGCGCGGCATGCGGATCGGTGCGGCCGCGGCCGATGACTTCCGATCACTCCTGGCGATCGGCCTGTCACTGGTGATCGGCGTCCAGGCGTTCATCATCGCGGCCGGCAACCTGAAGGTGCTGCCGCTGACCGGGGTGACCTTGCCGTTCATCAGCTACGGGGGATCATCGATCCTCGTGAACTCGCTGGTCGTCGGACTTCTGTTGGCGCTCTCGGACAAAGGCGTTGAGCCGCCACCGGCCCCGCGAGTCGGATCCCGCTGGCGACGACTCCGTCGGTCGGGGGTCGCTTGATGCTCGGGTCGCACGAGGGGCGACAGCCGATCGGGCGGGCAACTGTCCATGTCGCGATCGTCGTGTCGCTTGGATTCGTCCTGTTGGCGGTGGCTGCCGGGTACTGGGGAGTGATCGCCGCGGCGGACCTCGTCCGATCGCCCAGCGATGCAGCGGTGATCGCTGCCTCGCGGACGGTGCCACGCGGGCTCATCCGCGATCGGGCGGGCAAGATCCTGGCCGACAACAAGCTCGACCCGAACGGCGAGATGTACCGTGTCTATGCGGGCAAGGCGATCAGCCAGGTGATCGGTTACGCATCATCCGTCTATGGCCGGGCCGGCCTCGAGCGAGCCTACGATGCCGAGCTCACGGGTCTGACCGACGATCCATTGACCGATGCATTGGCCAAGTTCGGCGCCGACCGCTACGACCCCAAGGATCTCAGCCTGTCGTTGTCGAATGAGCTGCAGAAGGCCGGGGTCGCGGCGCTGGGAAAGCGACGCGGAGCTGTCGTCATGCTGGATCCGCGGAACGGTGACGTGCTTGCCCTGGCATCGACTCCGACGTATGACGCCTCAGGGATCGCCGATCCGACCACGGCTCGGGATACCTTCGAGGCCATCCAGGCTGATCCGGACCTGCCGCTGCTGCCGCGCGCGACGCTCGGTCGCTACGTGCCGGGTTCCGTGTTCAAGATCGTCACGGCGATCGCGGCTCTCGGGTCGGGTGCCATCAACGCGACGACGACGTACGAGGAGCAACCAGGGTCAGAGAAGAGAGGCCTGCTCGTCGAGGGGTTTCGCGTTCGCGATGGTCACCATCCATCGACCGGGTCGACGGCACTCGACCTCATCGGGGCGACCGAGGTCTCGTGCAACATCTACTACGCGCTGGCCGGGCTGGACACTGGCGGCAAGGATCTCGTTGCGTACGCGAATCGGATGGGTTTTGGGTCCCCGCTGCCATTCGATCTGCCGACGGCGGTCTCGCAGGTCACGAACGGCGATGGCCCCGAGCCAGGCGGGTTCACCGATGACGTCGAATTGGCGAATGCCTCGTACGGACAGGCAGAAGCCTTCGTGACCCCACTCCAGATGGCGCTCGTCGCCGCGACCGTGGCCAACGACGGCGAGTTGATGCGACCGCGGCTCGTCACGGCGATCACCGGCGAACGCGATGGGACAACGGCGGTCGCTCCGGGATCCATGGGCCGGATCCTGTCGGTCGCGGATGCGCGCGATATCAATGCAGCGATGGTCCGGGCTGTCGAGGGCGCGCTCGGACAGCAGTTCACCACGGGCGCCAAGGTCCCCGGCGTGACGACCGCCGGAAAGTCCGGGACCGCCGAGCTCGGGGGCTCGGGCGAGCCGCATTCGTGGTTCATCGGCTTTGCCCCGGCGGAGGATCCGACCATCGCCATCGCGGTCCTGGTCGAGCAGTCTGGCCGAGGCGGCGAAGTCGCCGCCCCGATCGCGGGGGACCTCATGACACTGTATCTTCAGGGCCTTCGATGATCGCACCCGACGACGAGCCCTCCGGCGGCACGGCGCCGCCAGCTGGGCCTCCACCCGAGCCCCGACCGATTATCGAGCGCATCGGTCTCGCAGCGGTGGCGGTCGTGCTGGCCATGTTGTTTGGTGGGGTTGCCGCAGCATCATGGGTCGGCGGCGAACTGTTCCTGGCGGTCATGGGCGCGGTCGGTTGCGTGATGACGCTGTGGGTCGGACTGACGACCCTGATCCGAGGTTGACCTGACGGACCAGCCCGGACAGATCGAACGATCCGCGTCCCCGCGCCCCCCGATAGTGGCGTTAGAACCTTTCTGGCGCACCTGACGTACTATCTCTCGACTCACCCCGCCTCGGGTGCCCCCAACCCGCGAGAGAGGCCGATGACCAAGATCCAGGAGACCGGGGACAAGGTCCTCGCCAACGTCGAACGTGTGATCGTCGGCAAACACCTCGAGGTCCGCCTCGCCCTGGTGGCCCTGCTTTGCCGCGGACATCTGCTGATCGAGGACGTGCCGGGGACGGGCAAGACCGTCCTCGCCAAGGCCATCGCCAGGAGCCTCGGCGGTTCATTCCGGCGGATCCAGTTCACCCCGGATCTGCTGCCCTCGGACGTGTCCGGGCTGTCCATCTACAACCAGAAGACGCTGGAATTCGAGTTCCGGCCCGGACCCATCTTCAGTCAGGTCGTGCTCGCCGACGAGATCAACCGGGCGACCCCCAAGACGCAGTCGTCGCTGCTTGAGTGCATGGAAGAGCGGCAGGCGACGATCGACGGCACGACCTACCCGATGCCCGACCCGTTCCTCGTCATCGCCACCCAGAACCCGATCGAATACGAAGGCACCTTCGCCCTGCCCGAGGCGCAGCTCGATCGGTTCATGCTTCGGCTGCGCCTGGGCTATCCGCAACCGATCGAGGAGGTCGTCATCCTCGATGAGCAGAAACGGACCCATCCGCTCGACGACCTTGAGGAGATCCTGAGCGTCGACGACTTGCGTGAGATGCAGGCTGCGGTCCGGGAGATCTACGTCGATTCGACCCTTTCGGAATACATCGTCCGGTTGGTGAACGGGACACGGAACCATCCGGATGTCTACCTCGGTGCGTCGCCCCGCGGATCGATCGCGCTCTATCGGGCGGGTCAGGCGATGGCCGGGCTGCTCGGTCGTGATTACGTGATCCCCGACGACATCAAGGCCCTCGCGGAACCAGCGCTGGCGCACCGACTGATCATCAAGACCAGCTCGTCCATCCACGATATCCAGGCGGGCCAGGTCATCCGGGAGCTGCTCGAGTCCACCGCGATCGAGGGCGTCCGCCCGACAGGGGGAGGCCCGACCGAGAGGAACGCCACCGGGCGCGGCCCCAGGACCGCCCCCAGCGCCTAGCGATCGATGATCCGCAAGTTCGAGCTGCTGGTCGTCGCCGTCGTCCTGGTCGTCGCCGCATTCTCGACTGCCCAGCCGTTCCTGTTCTACCTCCTGTACCTGAGCATCCTGGTCATCGGCGGCTCGTACGTCCTGGTTCGATTGGGTCTGTCCGATCTCGAGGCCGGCTATGCCGTCAGCCAGCTCCACGGTCATGTCGGCGATCGGATGCGGGTCACGTACACGCTGCGGAACACGAGCTGGATGCCCAAACCGTGGCTCGAGATCCACAACCCGACCACGCTTCCCGGGGGATTGCCGGGACGGGCGATCACCCTCCGGGGTCGAGCGGAACGCTCCTGGCTGATCCGGGCCCCCTTGTCCCGACGTGGCCATTTTCGAGTCGAACCACTGCACATCCGGACTGGAGATCCATTCGGGTTCTTCGAGGCCTCGGCGACGGTCGGGCAGGGGATCTCCATCGTGGTCTACCCGCGTATCGAGGCGTTGCCCAGGTGGCGTTTGCCGACGGCCGCCCTCGAGGGCAGCCACGCGACGCCGGTGAGGACCCTCCAGACGACACCCATGGCCACATCCGTCCGACCCTACGCGCCGGGCGATGCCATGAACCGCATCCATTGGAAGACGACTGCGCGACACGGTGAGATCCAGGTCAAGGAGTTCGACCTAGAGCAGACGGCCGATGCGTGGATCGTCCTGGACCTGCAGCGCGACATCCAGACCGGACGCGGCGATGAGTCCACCGTCGAGGCGGCCGTCCGGGTTGCCGCCTCCGTCGCCGATCGGGCGCTCCAGGAAAACCGAGCGGTCGGCCTGACCGTCAACGTCGGGCGGACGGCATACCTGCCGCCCGACCGTGGCGGACGCCAACATCTCAAGATCATGCAACTCCTGGCGGCGGTGGAGGCTGAAGGAAACGCTCCGCTGATCGAGACGCTGATCACGACCGTTGGTCGGCTGCGTCGAGGGATGACGGCCGTGATCATCACCGCCTCGCTGGACCCGTCATGGGTCCGGCCCCTGGCGTCGTTGCGGAATCGCGGCGTCGCCTGCGTCGTGGTCACGATCGATGCAGCCGCCTACGAACGATTCAGGCCTGACAGTGATGCGCCCGCCGGCGTGGCGCCCGCAGCGCTACCTTCGGACCAGGAGGCTGACGAGCGTGCAGCCAAGCGTCTCCGTGCGTTGCGCCATGCCCTGGCTGAGTACGACCTACGTTCACACGTCGTCATACCGGGCCGGGAACTCGGTGAGCTGTTGACCCGATGAAACGACGTATCGCGCTCGCACCCGCCGAGGGTTGGCTGACCCTTGGTCTGGTCCTGATCATGTGCCTGACCTTGGCGAGGGCGATCGATGACGCGCACTGGGTCCTTCGGGAGGAGTACCTGGACTTCCTGATCTTCGCCGCCCTCGGCGGGGTCCTGTGCGGATTCATCGGCCCGAAGGTCGGTTGGGGTCGTGGGCTGACGTTCCTGATCGGCGCCGTCTTCGCTGCCCTCCTCGTCCCGTTGTTCACGGCCCTGATCAAGCTCCCGGCCAGCACGCCGTTGCACGACCTGTATGCCGAGACCGCGGCGAGTGCCGTCTCGGCTTACTTCGATCTCACCATCCGCGGCCTGTCGTCGACGCCCCAGTACCTCCACTTTGTGCTCATCCTCGGGCTCCTCGTCTGGGGTACCTCGATGTTCGCCTCGTATGCCGTGTTCGGGCACCATCGCCCGCTCGGCGCGATCGTCATCGTCGGTGTCCTTCTCGTCGGGAACATGGCGATCACGACCAATGACCAACTGCCCTTCCTGATCATCTACAGCCTCGCCGCGCTGCTTCTGCTCGTCCGGTCGCATGTCTTCGACGAGGAAGCGGATTGGCTCCGCCGACGGATCGGGGATCCGGGATCGATCTCCGCGGTCTACCTGCGTGGCGGCACGATGTTCATCGTGTTCACCGTCGTAGCATCGTTCGTCCTCACCCAGACCGCGGCATCGGCGCCGCTCGCGGGTGCGTGGACCGGCGTCGAGGATCAGATCCTGCAGGTGTCTCGCTCCGTCGCGCGCTTTCTCCCCCAGGGAGGCTCACCGCGGTCGCTCGGTCTGCAGTTCGGACCCGGAGCGCTCGGCCAGGTCTGGACCCAGACCCCGGGCGTCGCCTTGACGATCACCCGCGATGCGAATGACAAGGTTCCGTACTACTGGCGGGTCGAGACCCACGACCAACTTGAATGGACGGGGCGTGGCCAGAGCCAGACGGCGTCCGTACATCTGCCGGCTAATGCATCGATCTTCGACGCGCTGGCGGACGACGTCGACCCCGCGAGCCTCCAAAAGATCGAATACGTCGTATGGCCGGGCACCTACGCGGGATCCAGCGTCGTGGCGCCGGCGACGCCGCTCTTGATCGACGAACCGGTCCGGGTGTGGACGACTGGAGTCGATGGCCGCTTCGTGAGGGTCGAACGCGACGGCGAACGTGGAGCCTACGAGGTCACGGCACTGGTGAGCGCAGCGGGCAACCGCCCGGGAGAGCTCAACGACTCAGCGCTTCGGGCAACGGAGACGACGTACCCGGACGAGATCAGCCGGCTCTACCTCCAGCTGCCAGACGGCATCCTCGGCGAGTACGCGACCGACCTGCGAGACCGGATCGCCCTCGGGGCACGGTCGAGTGCACCGATCGACCTTGTGAATTCGGCCGTCGCCCTGCTTGGGTCGGACGAGTTCGACTATGTGACCGATATTCGGGATGTGGACTGCGGAGGCGCGAGTCGGGTCGAGTGCTTTGCCCACTACAAGCGCGGTTTCTGTCAGTACTACGCCGGGACGATGGCGGCCATCCTGCGCGACCTCGGCGTCCCGACACGGATCGTCGAGGGCTTCCTGCCCGGGTCTCGCGATGGCGATACGGAGACGGTCCAGTCCACCAATGCTCACGAGTGGGTCGAGGTCTACTTCACCGGCTACGGCTGGGTCACGTTCGACCCGACACCGGCCGGCGTCTCACGGCTGGCGCCGTTGCCGTCCGGACCGCCGCCAGCGAGTGCGAGCCCCGGCCCAACGGGGTCGGCGGGCCCTCTGGCCACGCCCCGCGATCCGCGGCGTGAAACCGACGACGGCCCGATCGGCTTCATCGATCGCAGCGATAACGGGTCGCTCGGTCCGCTGGTCGTCATGGGGTTCCTCCTGTTGATCATCGTCGCGGCGACGGCCTTCCTGGCGTGGCAGCGCGGACCGCGCGGCGCGACGAACGTCGAGGGTGCGTACGGCACGGTGATCCGGATCGCCTCGCGCTTCGGGTTTGGGCCGCGGCCGGCCGAGACCGTCTACGAATACGCGGGAGCGCTCGGAGAGGTGCTGCCCGATTCCAGACCGGAACTCCAGACGGTCGCCCGAGCGAAGGTCGAGTCCGCCTACGGCCGACAGATCCTGAGCGACGAGCGCCTGGCCGGGATCCAGGCGGCGCAGCGACGGTTACGGGTGAGCCTGCTCAGGCTCGCGTTGCGGCGAAAGGATCGCCGCCGCTGAGGGTGTCGTGCACGCGCGGTCGCCGGCCATCGTGAGCCGAGCTCAGAGCGCGCCGCTTCGGGCTCGCTTCTCGCCTCCAGGATCGATAGCAGGATCCGGTCCGACCATCGCCAGGTGGGCGGTCAGGTTGTGTGCACGCAATGTGGGCCGTCCTGCCCGGATCTCGACGATCGTGATCCCGCACAGGTCCATCGACCACATCCAGAAGCGGTCAAGCGGCAGGTCGAACAGCGTGAGCAGGGCGACCTTGAAGATCCCATCGTGACCGACCACGATCGACCACGGGTGCGTCGCCGGAGCATCACCATAGCCCGGGACCTGGGGACGATCGAGCGTGCCGGCGGGCCGACCAGCAGCCAAACGCGCGACCACGGCCGCCAGCGACTCCCGGACCCTCGCCTGGACGTCGGGCAGCGATTCGCCACCCGGTGCGAACCCCTCCAGCGGCGTTCGCCGCCAGGCGGCCAGTTCCGCGCCGTATCGTTCGGAGACCTCGGTGTGGAGCAGCCCCTGCCATACACCCTGGTGGATCTCGGCAAACCCGCGATCGGCCCGGACGGGGGGCGTCCAGCCCACGGCATGCATCGCTCGCGAGATCGCGTCGGCGGTCTGGGTCGTTCGGAGAAGGGGCGAATGGATCATCTCGAGTGGGGGACCGCCTGGCACGGGTAGCGCGGGCATCGAATGTGGTGTGGCCAGTCGAGCCGCGACCAGGTCGGCCTGGCGAAGACCCATCTCGGACAACGGCGTCTCGGCCTGGCCCTGGAATCGACCCTCCACGATGAACGTGGATTCGCCATGCCGGACGAGCACGAGCGTGGCATCCAGACCTTCTGGGACGAGCGTCTCGGTCGGCTTCGTCATCGCCCGCTGCCGAGACGGATCATCCATAGATCGGTGACCCCGTCCTGGGTCCGGATCGCAGCGGAGATCTCGTCCGGGACGTCGTCGTCGAGGGCGAGGATCATGAAGGCGTCCTCGCGCGGGCGGGTCCGGGCCAGGTGCATCGCGCTGATATTGATATCGGCCTGGCCGAGCATGACCCCGACCCGGCCGACCGTGCCGGGGCGGTCCTGGTGGCGGGTGATGAGCATGCTGTCTGCCGGAGCCATATCGAGTCGGTAGTCATCGAGGCGAGTGATTCTTGGCTCGCCGCCGGCAACGGTGCCGGCCACGACGGTCGTCCGACCGCCGGTCTCGCCGGAGATCGTGATGAGTGCCGCGAACGCTCCAGCGTCAGGCGTCTTTCGCTCGATGACCGTGATCCCTCGCGCCTTCGCCAGGGCGCCCGCGTTGACCAGGTTGACTCGTTCGGTGATCGAGGTTTCCAGGAGCCCGCGCAACATCGCCGCGACCAATGGAGAACCGTCAAACTCGGCCAACTCGCCGGCCAGCTCCAGGGTCAAACGATGCACGCCTCCTCGCGAGAACTGGGCAAAGAACCGACCCAGCACCTCCGCCAACGGCAGGTACGGGGCGATCGCCCGGGCGGTCTCCGGGGTGAGCAGCGGCGCGTTGACCGCATAGCGGGCGCTCCGGCCCGCGAGGACGTCGAGGACCTGGTCGGCGATCTCCTCGGAAACCAGGATCTGGGCCTCAGCGGTCGACGCACCCAGGTGCGGCGTCAGTAGCGCGTTGGGGGCATCGAGCAGGGGAGAGTCGGTCGGTGGCTCGCGGTCGTAGACGTCAATGCCGGCCCCGCCAAGGTGACCGGATCCGAGCGCCTCGGCGACGGCTGCCTCGTCCACGATGCCACCACGGGCAACGTTCAGGACGATCGAACCGGGTTGCATCCTGGCGATGGCCTCGCGGCCGATCAACCCGCGGGTGCTCCGCGTCAGCGGGACGTGGACGGTTACGACATCGGCCCGGCCCAGCAGTTCGTCGAACTCGACGAGCTCCACGCCGTGGTTTGCAGCGGCCTCCGCGGTGACGTACGGATCGACGCCGATGACGGTCATCTCCATGGCCAACGCGCGCACCGCGATCGCCTGGCCGATCTTTCCCAGCCCGATGATCCCGAGCGTCCGGCCGCGCAGTTCGAGTCCCGTGAACCGGCCGCGCTCCCACTCGCCGCGTCGCAGCGACGCGTCGGCGGCCGCGGTCCTGCGCGCAACGCCATAGAGGAGGGCGAGGGTGTGTTCCGCGGCCGCGATCGTGTTGCCGGTCGGGGCGTTGACCACCACGATCCCGGCCCGCGTCGCGGCTTCGAGGTCCACGTTGTCGACGCCGACCCCGGCGCGACCGATGACCGCCAGGCGACCGCCAGCCTCGATCAGCTCGGCATCGACCTTGACCTGACTCCGGACGATAAGCGCGTCGTAATCAGGCAGGATCGAACACAGTTCCTCATGCGTAAGGCCCGGACGTTCATCAACGTGGTGTTGCGTTCTGAGGCGCTCGATGCCTTCCTGCGCGACCGACTCGGCGATCAGGACCCTCATGCACCCACGCCAACGGCAGTCGGCGCACTGAGCCCATATGACTCCATGGCGGCGGCCTGCGCGGCGGCGACCCCGACGCCCGGGCGGATGGCGCGGCCGCTGGCGATCGAGACGATCTCCAGCGCGCTCATCGCGCCGAGGATCTCCTCGACCGTGACCGACCCGAGATGACCGAGGCGGAAGATCTTGCCGGTGAGCTTGCCCTGGCCGCCGGCCAGGACGACGCCTCGGGCCTTGACTGCACGATTGAACGACTTCCAGTCGACGCCGCCCGGCACCGTCGCGGCGGTCACCGTACGCGAGGCGTACCGCGGATCGGCGAACAAGTCGAACCCGAGCGCCGCCAATCCCGCTCGTGTGGCAGCGGCGCATGCCTCATGGCGCGCGAACACGTGTTCGGCGCCTTCCTCGGTCATCAGCCGCAGTCCCTCGTCGACCTGATAGACGACCGCGATCGCCGGCGTGAACGGGGTCTGGCCACCGGCATGGCTCTCCCGATGGGCCAGCAGATCCAGGTATAGGCGCGGCATCGTGGCTGTCTCCATTGCCTTCCATGCCCGCGGGGACGCCGCGATCATGGCCAGACCGGGGGCCGCCATCCAGGCCTTCTGTGATCCTGTCACGACGACATCGACCCCCCAGCCGTCCATGTCGAAGGGTACGGCGCCCAGACCGGACACACTGTCGACGAGGATGAGTGCGTCCGGAGCGTGTTCCCGGATGACGGCGGCGAGCTCTTCGATCGGGTTCATCACCGATGTCGAGGTTTCGTTGTGGGTCAGCAGCACGGCTTTGTATCCGGGCGAGCGATCGAGTTCGGCGCGCAGGACCTCGGGATCGGCTGCCTGGCCCCACTCGACCTCGATCGTGGTGACTTCGGCGCCGTAGATCTGGGCGATCTTCGCGAATCGATCGCCGAACGACCCGATCGAGATTCCCAGGACCCGGTCGCCGGGAGAGAGTGTGTTGACGATGGCCGCCTCGAGACCTCCGGTGCCCGCCGTTGTGATCATCGCGATGTCGCTGGACGTCCCGAAGTAGGGCTTCATGCCGCTCAGGATCCGCTCCAGCATGGAGGCGAACTCTGGACCGCGATGGTTGATCATCTGGCGGGCGCCCGCC
>SPCO01000146.1 GCA_004525275.1 Thermomicrobiales bacterium
ATGTCGGCTGCCACCGCCTCGATCAAAACGTGACCGATCGTCCCTGACGGGAAGACAGCGCGCGCCGCCTCTACTTCATCGGTCATCGTCCGGAACTGGACGGTGTCGGGTGGACCTTCTGCCGACGCGACCAGGCTGTAGACGCAGAACGGAGCCTGGAGCAGCGCCGTCCACTCATCGTCCGAAAGCTGTTCCGCGCTCATGACTCAAGGATAGCGCGACAAGGACCCTCGACCCGGCCGCGCGCTACAGTGGCGACGGGAGGCTGGCATGTCCATCGAGCGCCGGATCGTCACGGTCGTGTTCGCGGATCTGGTCGATTTCACGCCGTTGTCCGAGCGCCTCGACGCCGAGGACGTGGCGTTGATCCAGGACGCCTACTTCGAGGTCGTCCGCGACACCATCGGTCGTTACGGCGGGAGTCTGGAGAAGTTCATCGGCGACGCCGTGATGGCGGCCTTTGGCCTGGGTCATGCTCGGGACGATGATGCTGAGCGTGCGGTACGAGCCGGTCTCGCCCTGATCCATGGTGTCGAGAGTCTTGGTGCCAGGCTGGGTCTCGATGTCGACGAACTTCGCATCCGGGTCGGAATCAACAGCGGCGAGGCCGTGATCGGGGCATCGATCCCAGCCGAAGGTCAGGGGACGGAGCTCGGCCGGGTCACCGGCGACACCGTGAACGTGGCCGCCCGCCTCCAGGCGGCAGCCTCGCCCGGCCGGGTCCTCGTGGGCGAGGCTACGGCGCTGGCAGTCGAGGGATCGATCGAGCTGGAGCCCGCTGAGGCCATCTCGTTGAAGGGCAAGGCGGAGCCCGTCCGGGCGAGACTCGTCGTCGCGATCCGACCGGAACCCTCGCGCGAGCTGGCGATGGGCGGGATGGTCGCACCCACGATCGGTCGCGAGCAGGTGCTCGATCGGCTGCTCGCCGCCAGCGACCGCACCAGCGCGGGAGCCGCGGAACGGATCCTCATCATCGCCCCGCCTGGCGTCGGCAAGAGTCGCGTGCTTACCGAGCTCATGACTCGACGCTCGGCTTCTGGCCACGTCGGATCCGCTCCCGCCTGGCGGACGCGATCACGCGAGGAACGCAGCGGACCCTATGCCCTCGTCCGTGACGTCCTCTCTGCGGCGCTGACAGAGGCCGGATCGGCCGAACTGACGGTGACCCCGACGTCAGCCGATGATCGACTCATCCTCGAACGGCGCATCGAGGGTACGGGCGCGTCATCCGCTCGAGACCACGTGATCGTCGATGCGGTCGTCCAGATCCTGGCGCCGGCAACCCATCCGCTTGGTCACCCGAGCGATCCAAGCGACCGCGACGGGCTCTTCGCCGCCTGGTCGTCGGCCCTGGCCGCCCTGGCCGGACCTCAGCCGGTGTGGTGGCTGGCGGAAGACCTGCATTGGGCGGGTGCGGATGAGGTGGCCTTCATCGAGGCCGTGACAGGGCACTCCGGCTGGCACGGATTGCTCGTGATCGCGACGGCCAGACCGTCCGTCCTGGAACGTATCGACGCCGGCTGGACCCGCCTGGAACTCGAGCCGCTCCCAGGCATCGAGGCACGCGGATTGCTCCACGCCCTGGTGGGTGATTCGCTGCCCGACGACCTGACGCTCCGGATCCTGGATCGGGCCGACGGCAACCCGTTGTTCATCGAGGAGTTGTTGCGCACCTGGGTCAGTGCCGGGACGCTGGAACGGTCCGGCCTGGACGGGTCATGGCAACTGACGGCTGCGGCGACCGAGTTTCTGCTGCCGACGACGATCCAGGCGATCTATGCCGCACAGCTTGACGACCTGCCGGGCGATGCTCGCACGACCGCCCGGCGGGCATCCGTGGCGGGACGAATGTTCCCGATCGAGGTCCTGCCCGAACTCGGCACGGCTGATCGCGCGGCCACCGTCGGCGAACTTGCCCGACGCGCCGTCGTGAGCGGCCCGCAGCATGATCGGATCGTCGGCGATACGTACGCCTATCGCCACGCCCTGGTCCGCGATGCCGGCTACGCGAGCCTCGCCCGGGCCGAGCGAGCCGAGCTCCACCTCCGTCTCGCCGTCTGGCTCGAAGGCGTCGCCGGCCTGGATGTCGACCAGATCGCCGGCGCGATCGGCGGCCACTATGCCGACGCGCTGCTCAACGCTTCCACCATCTCCGCGACCGTCGGACTCGGCCTTGCCCGGGAAGAAGTGGCCGCGCGTGCAGCCGGGTGGCTGGAGCGAGCCGGCGACAGCGCGATCACGGCGGCTGCCTACGATGCCGCTCGGGCGAACCTTCGGCAGGCGGTCGACCTCACGCCCGACGTCGATGCCCAGGCGATGGGCCGACGCCTGACCCGCCTGGGAGACTCCCTCGCCGGGACCGGCAGCCTGGACGACGCGATCGATGCCTACGGACGCGCCGTGAGCTGCATCGAGGTCGCGCTGGCGACCCAGCCCGTCGGCGGGCCGGCGAGGGACGATCTCGGCCGAAGCGTCGCAACGGCGGCCCGCGGATTGGCCGCTGCGCGATTCGAGCAGACGCGCTTCGCCGAGGCGCTGGCCGTGGTCGACCGGGCGAGCACGATGATCGGGCCGGACGACGAGGCGTCCAGATTGCGGCTCGATCTTGTCGCCATCGAGGCGAGGATGGCTCTGTCGAACGATGCGAAGTCGCTGATCCCGGATGCCGACCGGCTGGTCGACCGGGCGCAGGCGCTCGGCGATCCGGACATCCTCCTGGACACGCTTCAGACCGTCATGAGCGTCCGATCCGAGACCGGTGACGCGACGACGGAGGAGTGGCGAGCGCTGTCTGAGCGTTTATCGGCTCGCGCCCGATGGACCGCGGCGACCCGGGCGATGTTGAACGCCATCGTGCTCACCGACGACGACCGGACCTTCGATGCCCTCGCTGAGCGGACAGCGTCACTAGCCGACGCGCACGGCCAGACCGAGTCCCAGGCATGGCTCGCCCAGAGGCGGACCGGACGGTCGTTCCTCTCTGGAGACTGGGATGACGCGATCGGCGAGGCCTTGCACGCGATCGACCTGGGTGAGGCTGATGGCTACCACCGGGTGGTGGTTCGGACGTGGGCCATGCTCGGACCGATCGCGGCGGCCAGGAGCGACCGAGCGACGCTCGAGCGAGCCGCCAGCTGGTTCGAGGCACGCGACCGCGAGAACACCTTCCCCGACAGTCCCTACGGCAGATTGATGCACATGGCGGTCGATGTCGATCTGGCGTCGGTCGGTCTTCGCGCCACTGTGGTGCCGGATCTCGCCCACCTGGAGGTCGCCTTCGGGCTCGCGTACAACAGCCCGGACTGGCTGGTAGCGATCGAGCGGGTCGTTGGCGCGATGCTCGATGCGGGACACAGCGATGATGCGCGGGCTGCCGTCGACCTCGTCGGCGCGTATGGCGCGAGTGAGCGCGAGCCCTTGGCCGATGTCTCCGCAGCGCTCACCCGGGCGTGGGTCGCGCAGGCCGCCGGCGACAGCGCGTCGGCGACGGATCTGGCTCGGTCCGGGCTGTCGATCGACGCCGCCGCGCGTGCCCCCTGGTGGACATCCCGGCTGCTCGGAGTCCTTGAGCGAAATGGGTCCGCGACGGCGGCCGAGACCGAGCAGGCCCGGGAGATCGCGGCTGCCCTGCGGCTGGCGCCCGCGAACGGATGACCGAGATCGCCGTCTCCTGCACTGAAAGCGACTCGGGTTGGACCTGCGTCGTGGCTGTCACTGACCCGGACGGGTCGGCCACTCGCCATCGCGTGACCGTGTCGGCGGTCGACCTCGCCCGCCTGGATCCGGGCGCCGCCGACCCCGTCGAGCTCGTGCGTCGATCGTTCGAATTCCTCCTGGCCCGCGAGCCAAAGACCTCGATCCTGGCGACCTTCGATCTGCCGCTCATCGGCCACTACTTCCCGGAGTTCGAGCCATTCATCCGGACGCGACGAGGGCCAGACGCCGCCCACCGGTGACCCGTATGCTCATGGCGTGGAGCGCTGGAAGACGATCATCGAGCCGTTCCGGATCCATTCCGTCGAACCGATCCGGCTGAAGACCCCCGAGCAGCGGGAGGCCGCCCTGCACGAGGCGGGCTGGAACCTGTTCAACGTCCACGCCGAGGACGTCATCGTCGACCTTCTGACCGATTCGGGGACCGGCGCGATGTCGCGCGACCAGTGGGCCGGCATCCAGCGCGGCGATGAATCGTATGCCGGGTCGCCGTCGTGGTATGCCTTCCTCGAGTCGGTCCAGACGCTGTTCCCGTTCCGGCACGTCATCCCGACCCACCAGGGCCGGGCTGCGGAGAAGATCCTGTTCTCAGCCATCGGCGGCCCGGGCAAGGCCATCCCCAACAACACCCACTTCGATACCACGAGGGCAAACGTCGAGTACACGGGCGCCGAGGCCATCGACCTGGTCATCGCCGAGGGCCGCGTGCCATCGGCGCTCCATCCGTTCAAGGGAAACATGGATGTGCCGGCTCTCGAGGCCCTGCTATCGGAACGTGGCGCCGAGGCCGTGCCCGCGGTGTTCGTCACGATCACGAATAACAGCGGTGGTGGCCAGCCTGTCTCGCTGGCCAACCTGCGCGCGGTCCGCGAAGTGTGCGACCGGTTCGGCGTGCCGCTCTTTCTCGACGCGTGTCGATTTGCCGAGAACGCCTGGTTCATCCACGAGCGCGAGGACGGACAGTCAGACCGGACCATCCCCGATATCGTCCGCGAGATGGCGTCGCTCGCCGACGGGATGACGATGAGTGCCAAGAAAGACGGGCTGGCCAATATCGGCGGCTGGCTGGCCATGAACGACGATGGCCTGGCCGGGC
>SPCO01000221.1 GCA_004525275.1 Thermomicrobiales bacterium
CCGATCGCCGATCCCGACGCGTTTCCCAGCGCCCGGGTCCACGTCTCGGCGGATATCCGCGGTCTGGATCCGGAGAGCGCCCCCTATGTCGTGGTCGCGAGCCAGGGGATTTGGGACGAAGAGGCGGTCGGTCTCGCGCTGACCAGGGAGGCCTCATACGTCGGTCTTGTCGCGTCACCGACCCGCGCAGCCGTCGTCCGTGACTGGCTGCGCGAAGAGACGACCGTCGGCGACGACCGGATCGCCGCTTTGCGTGCCCCGGCCGGTATGGACCTTGGCGCCGAGACGGCGGAGGAGGTCGCCCTGTCGATCCTGGCCGAGCTCGTCCAGGTCCGCCGTGGCCGAGCCGATTTCGTCGCGTCGCCGGGACCGGCAACGCTCGCCGGCATGCTGCCGGATGCCATCTCGCTCGCGCCAGTGATCGACGATATCGTCCTGCTGGACCCGGTCTGTGGCATGACCGTCGAGCGAGCCCACGCCCGCCATCTGGCCGAGCACGATGGCCTCGTCTATGCGTTCTGTTCGATCGGTTGCCGAACCCGGTTCATCAAGGAGCCGGCGACGTTCCTCGAGGCAAACTCATACTCATCGATGCACGACTGACCAGCAGCCGGAGGATCCATGCACTTCGAAGGTTCTGTCCCGATCAAGGCGGCCCGCGACAAGGTCTGGGCCTTCGTCATTGACCCAGACCAGGTTGGCCAATGCGGGCCGGGCGTCGAGAAGATCGAGGTCATCGACGCGACCCACTTCAAGGCGACTGCCAAGGTGGGCATCGGCTTCATCAGCGCTCGGTTCGTCGTGGACATGACCTTTGCCGAGCAGGAACCGCCGGATCGGGCCCTCATCAAGGCCCACGGCCAGGCGCCCGGGAGTGCGGTGGATGCGACCGCCGAGATGCGCCTGTCGGATGGCCCGGAAGGAGCGACCGTGATGGATTGGGACGCGGACGTGAACCTGTCGGGCACGCTTGCGAGCGTCGGCGCCAGGCTCATCGAAGGGACCGCCAACAAGATGATCGGTCAGACCTTCGACTGCATGCGGACGAAGCTCGAGACACCGGCCTGATCGCCGATCGCGATCGACCGGGATGGAGCGCTTCAACCGGGTTGTCGGTCCGGTCGCGACCAATGTCCACATCCTTGCGGATCCGCGCTCTCGAGAGGCGATCGCCATCGACACGGCGACGCCGTCGCTGGCATGGATCGCAGACGAGCTGGCACAACGGTCCTGGACGCTGAAGCTCATCGTGTCGACGCACGGCCACTGGGATCACATCGGGGACAACGCGGCGGTCGCTGCCGCGACCGGGGCCGAGATCGCCGTCCATCCGGCGGACCGCGAACGCCTCACCGATCCGCAGCCGCTCTGGGCTCCGTTCGAGATCGTGCCATCCGTGCCGGCCGTCGAGCTTGCCGAGGGAGGGATCATCCGGTTCGGGTCCTTGCGCCTCAGGGTCCTGCATACGCCGGGTCACACGGAGGGCTCGGTCTGTCTGTCGGCCGACGATGAGGGCCTGTTGTTCAGCGGCGACACCCTGTTCGAGGGTGGCTGGGGGCGGATCGACCTGCCCGGCGGCGACGCGTCGGCGATGGCCGAGTCCATCGCCCGACTGACCGGCCTCGAGGACCGCATCGGTGTCCTGCCGGGCCATGGCAATGAGACCACGATCGGGCGCGAGCGCGCCTGGATGGAACTGGTCCGCGATGGCGGTCGGCTGTTCGCCTGAGACGTTCGGACGGGCCGGTCGTACCGACGCCTACCTGGCCAGGATGCGGCGGTACGCAGCCGCCCGGGTATGGACCTCGAACCCGAGGCCCTCGTACAAGCCCAGCGCGCCGTGCGGATTTTCCGAGTCCACGCCGAGCATCGCCTCGTCGAGGCCCGCCTCACGGAAGCGCCTGAGGGACTCGGCCGTGATGGCCCGAGCCAGGCCCCGTCTGCGCCACGGCCGGCGAACGCTGATGTGCTCCAGCCAACCGCGCCTGACACCCATCCGCTGGTTCTCCTCCGCCCAGACCCAGTTCTGGACGACGCCGGCAACCTCGTCGCCGTCCCAGGCGACGACCCACAGGTCGGTGTCGAGACCGTCCCGACCGAACGTCTTGGCGTAGTCCGCGTCGCCCATCGCTCGGTGGCCCCAGTGATCGCGGAAGGCCTCATCCTCGGCATCGAAGATGGTCCGGCGTCGCTCCAAGGTGACCGGCCGGATCTCGAGGCCATCGGGTAACGGAGCATCCGGGACCACCTCGCCGAGCGGGCGACGCATCAGGAAGAAGTGGCGGACGGGCAGGAACCCGGACCCGGCGAGCAGGGCCCGGTGGCCGGTCTCACGCTCCTCGGCGAACGTACCGAGCGAGACCTCCGTGCTCGGGTCCTCCCGGTCCGCCCGTTCCTGCACGCGGTCGAGCGTCCAGCCCAGCAGCCAAGTTCCCAGCCCCCGTCGGCGGAAGTTCGAGTCGACGGAGCCCCAAATATCATAGGTCGGCACATCATCCCGGACGACCCGTTCGACCCCGGTTGCCGCGATGAGACGACCTGCCGCTTCGACGAGGACGACGTCCTGGATAGGATCGACGCCCTCGGCACTCTCCATGTCGATCTGCAGGTC
>SPCO01000063.1 GCA_004525275.1 Thermomicrobiales bacterium
CGCGCGGCTCAGGCCGGCGCGCGGTCCTTCAGGATCCGTTCCGCGGCGAGCTTACCCGGCGCGCCCGTGACGCAGCCGCCAGGGTGCGTGCCGGAACCGCACTGGTAGTAGCCGTCGATCGGTGTCCGGTACTGGCTCCATCCGGGGGCTGGGCGGAACAGGAACATCTGGGGCGCGAGGAACTCGCCGGCAAAGATGTTGCCCTCGGAAAGTCCAACGGTCCGCTCGATGTCCAGCGGCGTTACCACCTCACGCTGGAGGACGAGGTCGCCAAAGCCCGGGAAGAACGACTCGTAGACGGCCTGGACCGTGTCGCCCAGGTTCTGTCGCTCCGTATCCCAGTCGCTCTCGCGCAGGTGGTAGGGCGTGTACTGGATGAATGAGCTCATCACGTGCTTGCCGGGCGGTGCCATGTCGGCGTCGATCGTCGACTGGATGGCGCAATCGATATACGGGCGCTGGCTGTACCAGCCGTACTTCGCGTCGTCGTAGGCGCGCTCGATGTACTCCATGGAAGGGCCGATATTGGTGAAGCCGCGGAAGTGCTCGCCCGTCGCCGGCAGACCGGGGAAGACGGGCAGCCCATCGAGGGCGAAGTTGACCTTGGACGATGTGCCCTGGAAGCGGAAGCGGGTGATGTTCTCGACGAGATCGCTCGGCAGTTCGCGGGGGTTGACGAGTTCGAGGAAGGTCCGACGTGGGTCGAGGGCGCTGACCACGGTCGTGGCGCGGAACTCGGTGCCATCGACGAGCGCGACGCCGACCGCCCGCCCGTTCTTCGTGATGACGTTGGCCACCGGTGATTCGAGCGCGATCTCCGCACCGAATGACTGCGCGGCACGCGCCAGCACCTGGGTGAACCCGCCGTTGCCGCGCTTGTGGAACGACCACGCGCCGAACTCGCCATCGTGCTCTCCGAGCGAGTGGTAGAGCAACACTAGGCCGGAACCCTGCGAATAGGGCCCGACCTTCGTCCCGATGATCCCGGACGAGGCGAGATAGCCCTTCACGATGTCGGACTCGAAGTAGTCGTCGAGGAAGTCGGCGGCGCTCCCGGTCAGCAGCCGGACCGTGTTGTGCAGCGTCCGCTTGTCCATCCCGCGCAGCCGTGAACCGAGTGCTGCCAGGGCCATGAGTTCGCTTGGGTCGTCGCTGAAGATGTCTGGTGGCGCCTGGTCCAGGATCGGCTTGATCGCGCGGCAGACCATCTCCATGTCGTGGGAATACTGCGAATAGGCGTCGGCGTCGTGCTTGCTGTGGCGGGCGATCTCCCTGAGATTCTCATTGTGGTCCTGGCCCATCCACAGGTAGTCGCCGTTCTCCATCGGGGCGAACGTGGACGACATGAGCAGCGGCATGAAGCCGTGCTTGGTCAGCTCCAGGTCCTGGACGATGTCGGGTCGGAGAAGGCTGAGCGCATACGAGAAGGTCGTGAACCAGAACCCCGGTCGGAGTTCTTCGGTGATGGCGGCTCCCCCGACGATGTGACGTCGCTCCAGGATGAGCGTCTTGAGGCCCGCCTTGGCGAGATAGGCGCCGTTGACCAGGCCGTTATGCCCGCCACCGATGACGATCGCGTCGTACGTTCGGTCCGACCCCGAGGTCCTCGCTGGCCGGGGGGTCTTCGAGCCCTTGGTTGTTGTCTTCGTGGCGCGTTTGGTCGGTGTCATATCAGGCCGTCTTTCGTGCTGGGTTGTAGAGCGGGAGTCGGGCGGTCTTCGCCCCGACGTACTCGTATCGATGATTGACGTCGATCTCGAACTTGATCGACGTGTCCGGCGCGGCAAGCTCCGGTCGGACCCTGGCCAGCGCGATGTGGCGCTGGAGCATCGGTGAATACATGTAGCTCGTCGCATAGCCGACCTGGCTCAAGTCGGCGTCATAGACGAAATATTCCTCGAGGATCGGCGCATGGTCCTTGGGCGGGATGAGTCCGGCCTGGTCGTAGATCCGGTCATAGTCCGCCCAGTCGACGATCAGCCCGGTGAGCCGCCAGCGCGATGTCTTTTCCGCGATCTCCCGCTCGATGGCGCGGCGGCCGATGAAGGGCCGGTCGTCCGAGCTGAGACCGCGCAGCATCCAGGACCATCCCAGCTCGATCGGCGTCGAGCGATCCTCGTCCGTCCAGCCGAACCGGCTCGAGCTGAAGTCCACATCGAGGAGCAACAGGCCCGCCTCGATCCGAAGCATCTCCAGGGCGGCCAATCCGAATGGCAGGACGCCGTAGCCTTCGAACGATGCCCACATCGCGTCCCAGACCTCGAGCGCGTCCGAGGCGTTGATCCACACCTCATAACCGAGATCACCGGTAAAACCCGTCCGGGAAACCGTCACCGGCTTGCCGGCGATCGTTCCCTCGGCCAAACCGAAGAACGGGATGGTCGCGACCTCCGGGATGAGCCCTGCAAGCAGGTCCCGCGATCGGGGACCCTGGACGGCGAGGACCCCGATCTCGTCGCTGACCTCCTCCATGCTGACCCGCTGACGCCCGATGAGATCCTGGAAGTAGGCCAGGTTGGGCTCAGCGGCGGTGAGTAGGAATTCGTCCTTCCCCGGACGGAGGATCACGCCGTCCTCGAGAACGAAGCCACGGTCGTCACACCAGGTCGTGTACTGGGCACTTCCCGGGACACAGGTGCGGATGTCGCGGGCGAGGACGCCGGCCAGGAATTGCTCGGCATCCGGTCCGGTGATGCGGTACTTGTAGAGGGGCGACGAGTCGAAGACGCCAGCGGCATTGCGCACGGCGAAATACTCGAACTTGTCCGACATCTGGTAGCGGTCTGCCGCGAGCGTCCCCGACCAATGGCTCCACAGCCCGGTCTTGTTGAGCTCGCTCGTCCGCGCGTAGAAGGGTGAGGTCCGGATCATCGCCGGAGGATACCGGCCGGTTCGCTCGTGCTGCGCGCCCGGTTCCACCCGGCGCGACGACGGTCAGCTGTGGCCCATTGACTTGGACGGGCCCTGCCCCGTACGCTCGATTATCGAAACATATGTGCTCAGGCCAGCGTGGCCGCCCCAGAATCTTGGAGGTAGGGATGCAACACATCATCGGCGTCGGGCTCGGCGGGCTAGTCACCTATCTCTTGCTGTACTTCATGGTCGGATCCGAGTTCTCGGACAAATTCCTGCCGGCGGTCATCATCGGCGCGATCGTTGCGTTGGCGTGGCCGTGGATCATCGGCCTCGTGCTGGTCCGGCGCGCCAAGAACCGTCGCGACGAGCAGATCCAGAGGGAAGTCGACACGCAGATGAAGGCCAAGGGCGGCTGAAACGACCGAAGCCCTGAGGTCAGTCCCAGCGGAACGTTCGTACGGCAATCGCGACGGCGCCGATCCCCCAGAACGCCAGGATCAACGCCGCTCTCGATAGGTCGGCGTCTGACGAGCCCAGGGCGACACCAAAGGCGTCATCCAGGGCGCTCGCCGGCAAGACCCCGGCGAGCGTCGCGAGGGGTTCCGGCAAGTGCGAGATCGGGAGGACGATCCCCCCGAGCAACAGGCATGCGATGAACAGGCCGTTCGCGATCGCCAACGTCGCCTCGGCGCGCAGCGCTCCCGCCAGAAAGAGGCCGAGTCCAGCAAAAGCAAGCGTACCGAGCAGCAGGGCGAACACCAGGGTCGCGATCGAGGCCCCCGGTCCCGGGCTCCAGCCCAGGAAGGTAGCGGCGATCGCCACCAGCAAGATCAACTGGATGCCCTCTACGACGAGGACTGCCGCCATCTTGGCCGCCAGCAAGCCGCCGCGCGTGAGTGGCGACCCGCCGAGACGCTTCAGCACGCCGTAACTGCGCTCGTAGGCAGTCGCGATCCCGAGGCTGACCAGGCTGGTCGCGATGACGGCCAGGGTCATCGCGCCCGGCAACAGGAAGTCGACTGGACGGCCCGCGACGGCGGGCAGGATATCCACCGAGGCGAAGAAGAGCAGCACGACGACCGGGATGACGATCGTAACCAGCACGTTCTCGCCACGCCGAGAGGTCAGGCGCAGCTCCATCTCCGTTTGGGCGAGCACCGCGGCGAGCGGCCGAGCTGGTCGGCTCATGAGGCGCGTGCGTCGGTCGAATCGACGAGCTCCAGGTAGACGTCTTCGAGGCTGCCGCCGGCCGTCCGGACCTCGACGAGGAGAAGGCCCGCGGCTTCGCACCAGCCCGCCAGCCCGGCGATCAGTCTCGGGTCCGCGATCGCATCATCGAGGCGGTAGCGCCCGCCATCTCCGTCGGCTCGGATCGCCGCGCCAGGATGGGTCGTCGAGAGCGCTCGCTCAAGGGCCTCCGACTCGTTCGGGCTGAGGCTCCGGTCAAGACGGAACCGGACGCGCGGCGCAGCACCTGCCATCAGCGATGCAGGTGTACCAGACGCGATGACGCGGCCGCCATCCAGGATGCAGATGCGATCCGCCAGCCGTTCGACGTCGGTCAGATCGTGGCTGGTGAGCAGGATCGCGACCCCCGCGTCACGCAGATCCGCGACGACCGTGCGAGTCCGGGCCCGCGCCTCCGGGTCCATTCCCGCGGTCGGCTCATCAAGGACCAAGACCTCCGGTCGGCCGACGAGCGCCAGGGCAAGACCGAGGCGTTGTCGCTCCCCGCCGGACAGACGCCGGTAACTGGTTCGAGCGACGGTCCGCAGGCCGACCAGCTCGAGTAACGCATCAGCATCGCGCGCTCCCACGTGGAAGCGACCGTACTGCCGAAGCGTCTCGCGAGGCCTGGCACGCGGATCGATCCCGCCACCCTGAAGCATCAACCCGACGCTGGCCCGCAGCGCCGGTCCGCCGTCCATGGGATCGGACCCAAGCACCCGCACGCGTCCGGCGTCGGCCCGCCGATAGCCCTCGATGATCTCCACCGTCGTCGTCTTGCCGGCGCCGTTGGGACCCAGCACGGCGACGATCTCACCAGCGGCGACCTCCAGCGAGACGCCATCGAGCACGGCCCGATCGCCGTACCGCTTGACCAGGCCGTCGATGACGATCTGGGGCGCGCCGGTCATGGAGCGATGCGCTGGTATTGGCGCTCGAAGTCGACGTCGGTCAGTTCTCCGACCTGGATCGATCGGATGACCCCCTCGCCATCGACGAAGTAGGTCTGCGGCCGCGCCGCCACCCGATAGGCCGTCTTGATCTCCTTGTCCGGGTCGACCACGGTCGGCCACTCGGCACCGTACTCGGCCACGAAGTCCCGCGCCGGCTCGACCGGGTCGTCGGTCAGTACGCCAACGATCGCCAGTCCGTCCGGGGCGTGCGCAGCGGCCTTGGCCTCGAGGAGCGGGAACTCGTCTCGGCAGGGAACGCAACTCGGACCCCAGAAATTGATGATCACCGGACGGCCTCGGAGACCTGCCAGGTCGAACGGTTGGCCGTCCAATGTCAGACCAGCGATCGGGGGCGCCGGCTGGTCGCGACCGGCCCGACCGTCGGGGGGATCCTGACCTGGTCGACCGATCAGCACGATCGCAAGCGTGGTCAGCCCGGCCAGGACGAGGGCCAGCAGGATAGGCCGCCGCGGCACGGTAGTGGCCGCCGCTATTCGAGCGTTGCAGTCCCCGTCATGGTCGTCGGGTGGACAACGCACAGGAACTCATAGGTGCCGGCCGGCAGCGCTGGGACTTCATAGATGCGGGTTTCGACACCGCTGAAGATGTCGCCGTTGAAGGCGACGGCCCCCGCTCGGTCAAGGAGTTCGATGTTGTGGGGTACCCCAGCATCCTCGTTGGCGAAGGCGATGGTGAAGGGCTGGTCCGCCGGGGCCGACCAGGAATCTTCGACGAACAACACATTCCTGGCCTGGACGGCGACGTCGGCGGTCGGCCCGCTGGCCGGTGGGGGAGCCTCGGACGAATCGCCCGGTTCGGCTGGGGCTCCGGATTCACCCGGGGCGGCACCGCCATTCACCTCACCGACGACGAAGTTCGCGGTCTGGAGCAGCGCTGCCCCGACGATCAGTGCGACGAGTGTGCCGAAGAGGATCGACGGCGGCCGTGACTCCGGGATGTTCTCCAGGTGGCCGGTCGAATCCGCCTGGACCGTCATGCGGTACTCCTTGACCGCATCGGTGAGCCAGCCCACGAGCGTGGCGATGAGCGCGATGACCCCGGCGCTCAGCAGCCAGCCCCCGAAGACCAGGCCGAGGAGCAGTGCAAAAACCCCGAAGGCGCCCAGGAACGGTCGCCATGACGGCCCAGGCATGTGGACACCTGGGGGCGGGCCCTCGTTGCCGACGGCCGGAAGGACCGTTGTCGTCGGTCCGATGTCGTGGTCGTAGTTGCGTAGTCCCTCGGCGAGCCAGTAGAGCAGGGTCAGGACCAGGGCGATCGTGCCGAGGAGCAGAGCGATCCCGCCGAACACGAGTCCAAGCATCAGCAGCCCGACGCCGATCGCCGCGAAGACCGGCGCGAAGGATGGCCCGGGCATGTGGATCCCCGCCGGTGTCTCGGGTTCGACTCGCTGGAACCCACGACGGGCTGGCGGGGCCTTGACGAGGCGGCGGAAGGTGGCCAGGAGGACGAACACGGCGATGATCAAGATCGCGACCGGGATCAGTCCGATGAGCACGCCCCAGTCGGGTATGACGAACTCGCCGGTCAGTTCCAGGATGCGGGTCCAGACCCGTTCAAGCATCGGTCGTCGCGATCAGGTCGTGCGCCACAGGCTCGTGCCGGTCACTCGTCGGCCGAGCCGGCGACCAGTACATAGGCCATGATCGCCATCGCAACGCCGAGGAAGAGGAGCATCGTCGTCCCTGCGGCAATGTCGTCAGATTCACGAATCACGCCGTCGAGACCCGGGACCATCCAGTAGACGACCCCGATGACGATGAAGATGATGCCAACCAAGGCCGCGTTGCGGGGATGTCGGAGCAGATGCATGGCCTCGACTCCTAGGCGGCCGGGGTCTTCCCGGGAAGCAAATAGAGCAGCGAGAAGAGCAGGATCCAGACGACGTCGACGAAGTGCCAGTAGAGCGAGGCGGCTTCGACCGCGTCGTAGTGTTTGGCGCTGAATTGTCCGACCATCCCGCGGTAGAGGATGACCGAAAGCATGATGACCCCGCCGAAAACGTGGGCACCGTGGAAACCGGTCAAGGTGTAGTACGTCGTGCCGTATGTCCCGGACGACAGCGTCAGCCCCTCGGATCCGAGCAGCACATAGTCCGTCATCTGCATCAACAGGAAGATGATGCCCAGGGCGACCGTGACCGCCATCGACCGGAGGAAGACCGTCCGGTCGTCGCGTCGGATCGCCCAGATGGCGTACTGACACGTGACCGAGCTGAGGATCAGCAGGACCGTCGCCGGCCCGACGAAGGGCAGGATCTCGAGCGTAAACGGAGCGCCCGTCTCGGGATTGACCGGGGGCCATTGGGCGGTATTGGCTCGGATGTTGAAGTAGGCCGCAAACAAGCCGCCGAAGAACATCACCTCGGAGGTGATGAACAGGAGCATCCCCAGCACGGGGTTGGCGATCCCGCCGTGCGAGTCGTGAGGCATGGACGCGAGCGGGTTGTGCTCGATCGGCAGCGAGGCGTGCTGGTCGCTGGTCGTCATCGTCATCGTCTC
>SPCO01000119.1 GCA_004525275.1 Thermomicrobiales bacterium
GGAAGCCGTGCACGGCTATCAACCCGTCGATGTGAGCGACGACGGCGGGAGGTTGGGGGGCGACTCCTCGGTCAATCCCTCGAGCAGTTCGATCGCGGCACTGAGAGCGGCATCCGAGTCCGAGCCGTACGTCTCATCGAGCAAGGCCACCACGCTGTCGCCCCATGCCTCGGCGGTTGTCGGTGGTAGGACGGGTGCCGTCTCAGGCTTGGCGTTCCGCTCGGCGATCCCGGCGATGATGGCGGCGTCCTTCGATCGGACCTTGCCACGGAACGCTGAGACGAGCCTGACAGGGGCCGTCGCCGGCCAGAGCGGACCAAATGGGCCACACCTTTCGTGCCCAATGGCCGGTCCCAGGAGGCGATCCAGATCGCATCGTTTGGGAGAAGCGAGGTCATCCCATGTCCACACGATCGACAGTCGACAATGCCCTGGCCTCTGGCTGGTTCGGCGCCGGCCTTACCGATGCTGCTCGCGCCCATCTGGCAGACATGGCCCACCTGACGTCCTACCCGATAGGCGAGGTCGTCATCCGGGAAGGACAGGCGATCGATTCACTCGCCGTCGTCGTGGAGGGCCGGCTGGCTCTCCGGCTCAACGTCCCGGGTCGAGGCGCCGTAACCGTCCTGACCATCGAACCCGGCGATGTGATCGGCTGGTCGGCGCTGATCCCGCCGCATCGGGCGACCTCGACGATCGTCGTCCTTGAGCCGACCTCCGTCGTGGAACTCGAGGGTGCCGCCCTCCGGGCTCGACTCGATGAGGATCCGATCCTGGCCGCTGCCGTCCTGTGGCGACTCCTCGATGCCGTAGCCAGGCGCTTGAGTGCGACCCGGACGCAGCTCCTCGACCTCTTCGCGCAGCCCGACCGAGAGCCATGGTGATGGCGCAGGCGATCGCCAGCACCAACGTCCCCCGATGGTTGCCCGCCGATCAGCTCGACCGGCTTATCGACGTGCTCAGGGCCGACGGTCGCACGATCATCGGCCCGACGGTCCGTGACGGCGCCATCGTCCTCGCCGAGATCCAGGGAGCAGCCGATCTGCCTGCCGGTCGTGGTGACGAAGCGAGCCCGGGACGCTATCGGGTGACCCAGCGCGAGGACAGTCGCCGGTTCGACCACGCGGTCGGCCCGATGTCACCGAAGCGCTGGACGTTCCCGCCACGTGCGCCGATCCGTCTCGGTCGCCGCACGTCTGCCGGGGTCCGGTTCAGCGGGGTGGATCCGCGACCGACCCCGCGGCCCACGCCATTGGCATTCATCGGCGTGCGCGCCTGCGAGCTCGCGGCCATCAAGATCCAGGACCACGTCTTCCTTGACGGCCCAGCGGTTGACGGGGACTACCGGGCTCGACGGGCCTCGGCGTTTCTCGTGGCGGTCGAGTGTGCGACGCCGACCTCCACCTGCTTCTGCACATCGATGGGGACGGGCCCTGAGGTCACGACCGGTTTTGACGTCGTGCTGACGGAGCTTGATGACGGTTTCATCGTCAGGGTCGGCTCGCCGGCCGGCGTCACCGTCGTGGATGCGCTGAGCCTCTCGCCCGCCGATGGATCGGCCATGAAGGCGGCCGAGGCGGTCGTGGCCGGTGCGCGTGACGCGATGGGCAGTCCGATGAACATGGAGAATGTCCATGAAGGTCTCCAGGCGTCGCCGGAGCATCCCGGCTGGGCCGCCGTCGCCGAGCGCTGCCTGTCGTGCACGAATTGCACACTCGTATGTCCGACCTGCTTCTGCACGAGCGTTGTCGAGCGATCCGATCTGGACGGGAGCATCTCGACCAGCGAACGGACCTGGGATTCGTGCTTCAACGAAGGCTTCGCAAAGGTTGCCGGTGGCTCGTTCCGGCCATTGGTCAAGGATCGCTACCGTCAGTGGTTGACGCACAAGTTTTCGACCTGGTGGGATCAGTTCGGATCGAGCGGGTGCGTGGGTTGCGGCCGGTGTATCGCCTGGTGCCCGGCGGGTATCGACGTCCGCGAGGAGCTCGCGGTGATCGGCGGCGTCGGCCCGGTCCCGATGCCCCAGCTGTCCGTCGTGGCCGCCGCGACCGAGGCGCCTGTCACGATATCGCCCGGATCGGTGCCGGCGGCCTTCGTGACGGTCCACGTCGACGGCTCCAGTCGCGAGACCGCCGACACGATGACCCTCCACCTGAGCACTACCGACCGTCGCCTGCTGGCCGGTCGCCCAGGCCAGTTCGTGATGGCGACGTTGCCGGCCTTCTCGGCTGCGCCGATCTCCATTTCGCGCTTCCGGAGTGACGGCCTCGACCTAACGATCCGGGCCGCCGGTCCGGCCACGAGGGCCCTGACCGAGCTTGAGCGCGGCTCCACACTCGGTGTGCGCGGTCCACTCGGGCGCGGCTGGCCGGTCGAGGAGATGACGGGCCGTGACGTCGTTATCGTGGCCGGCGGGGTCGGTCTCGCGCCGCTTCGGCCACTCATCGATGCGTGCCTTGCGGAACGCGACGCACTCGGCGCGGTACGCATCTACCTGGGCGCTCGAACGCCGACCGACCGGCTCTTCGTAGAGGAGGTCGGCCGCCTGGCCTTGCGGATGGACATCGAGGTCGAGGAGACCGTCGACCGGGCGGGCCCGGTTTGGCTCGGGCGGGTGGGTATCGTCACCCAATTGTTCGACCACGCGACGTGGGACGGTCGCAATGCTGTCGCGTTCGTCTGTGGTCCCGAACGGATGATGCAGGCGACGTCCGAAGTCCTGTTCAGTCGGGGCATCGATGTCGACCGTACCTGGGTGACGCTCGAGCGGAACATGTCGTGCGGTGTCGGGCTGTGCGGGCACTGCCAGCTCGGCAAGTTCTTCGTGTGCAAGGACGGTCCGGTCTTCAGTCTTGCGGAACTTGGGCCGGCATTCACGACGGACGGTCTGTGATGTCGCCCACCGCTCGCCGATCAGGTCGGCGCCGGCCGCGGGTCGGCGTCGTGAAGTTCGCGTCGTGCGATGGCTGTCAGCTGACCCTGCTCGATCTCGAGGACGACTTGCTGGCCATCGCCGAGCGGTTCGACATCGTCGAGTTCCCGGAGGCGACCTCGCGACGATCCGCGGGCCCGTTCGACGTCCTGCTCGTCGAGGGCTCGATCAGCACGGAGGAGCAGCTCGAGGAGTTGCTCCGGCTCCGCCGTGAGTCGACGACGCTCGTGACCATCGGCGCATGTGCGACGGCCGGTGGGATCCAGGCCCTCCGAAACTGGTCCGAGCATGGGCCATGGGCCGCGACCGTCTACCCACGACCCGAGCTCATCGAGTCATTGGCGATGGCGACGCCCGTCGCCGATCACGTGACGGTGGACGCTGAGCTGCGTGGCTGCCCGATCGATCCGCAGCAGTTGCTCGAGCTCCTGACCGCCCTGGTCGTCGGGCGCCGACCCCAGTTACCGGACGAGTCCGTCTGTGCTGAGTGCAAGCGGCGCGGTGCGACCTGTGTCGTCGTCAGCCAGGGGACCGCCTGTCTGGGCCCGGTGACCCGGACCGGATGCGGCGCGCTGTGCCCGGTCTACGGCCGTGGTTGCTACGGCTGCTTCGGGCCGCGGAATGACGCCAACGTCGTGAGCCTGATCGCGAACACGGCGGGGCTCGACGACTCGGTCGCGAGCACCAGGCTCGCCGGCTTTACGGCCTGGGCAGAACCGTTCCGCTCGGTCATCGACGATCACGGCGGGCCGCCGGGGGCAAAGCCATGACAGCGAGTGCACCCCGGCGACGCGCCCGGACCCGGCGCTTCGAGGTCGAGGGCCTGACCCGGGTCGAGGGCGAGGGCTCGCTCCGGATCGTGATCCGCGATGGCGAGGTGATCGAAGCACAGCTTGGGATCTTCGAGGCGCCACGCTACTTCGAGCGACTGGTCCGGGGTCGTACGCCCGACGAGGTCCTCGACATCGTCGCCAGGATCTGTGGGATCTGTCCGGTGGCCTACCAGATGAGCGCCGTCCACGCCTTCGAGGATGGGGTCGGGATCGAGATCGACCCGGCGGTTCGGGCGCTTCGCCGGCTGCTCTACTGCGGTGAGTGGATCGAGAGTCACGCCCTCCACGTCTACTTCCTTCACGCGCCGGACTTCATGGGCTATGCCAGCGCGATCGAGCTGGCACGAGATCACCGTGTCCTCGTGGAACGGGCGTTGGCCCTGAAGAAGGCCGGCAATCATCTTGTGGCCCTGATCGGCGGGCGGCCGATCCATCCGGTCAGTGTCCGGGTTGGCGGCTTCTACCACACGCCGACACGGGCGGAGCTGACCGCGCTCCGGCCAGAGCTGACGGCTGCTCTCGACATCGCGCTCGAGACGGTGGCCGTCACGACCGAGCTCAACACCCCCGATTTCTCGCGTGAGCCCCGTCTCGTATCTCTCCGGCATCCGACTGACTACCCGATGAATGAGGGTCGGATCGTTTCCACCGATGGCCTGGACCTTGCTCCGACCGACTGGGAGCGGGCCTTCGCAGAGGACCAGGTCGGCTGGTCCAACGCGCTCCAGGCCCGGACCCACGCCGGCGACGTCTATCTGCTCGGTCCGTCGTCGCGCATCACACTGGCCGGTGACAAGCTCCATCCAAGGGCCGCTGAAGCGCTCGCCCAGTCCGGCCTGGCGGACGAGATCCGGCGGAATCCCTTCCGGAGCATCGTCGCGAGGGCCATCGAACTGGTCCATGCAACGGCCGTGGCCATCGACATCATCGACGACTATCGCCCGCCTGAGCGCCCTGCGACGCCGTGGAACCCGGGTCCCGGCACGGCCGCATGGGCGACGGAAGCCCCTCGCGGCCTGCTCTTCCACACCTACGAGCTGGATGAGGAGGGACGTGTCGCGACGGCCAGGATCGTTCCGCCGACGAGCCAGAACCAGGCCGCGATCGAGGCCGATCTCACCGACTTCGCCCCGTCCGTCCTCGGACTCCCGCACGACGAGGCGACCCATCGGTTCGAGCAACTCATTCGGAGCTACGACCCGTGCATCTCGTGCGCGACCCACTTCCTGGACCTGCGCGTCGAGGACCGAAGGTGAACGGCCCGCGGCACGTGCGACTGTTGGTTTGCGGCAATGCCGACCGCGGCGACGACGGGGCTGCGCTCGAAGCCGTCGCAGGGATGCTTGGTGGGTTGCCGGAACCACTGCGCGCCGTGCTCGAAGTTCGTCGTTGCGAGGCGCTCCAGCTAGAGGATCTCCTCGAGCTGCCGGATGGGACGGCCTGCGTCATCGTGGATGCAGCGATCGGCTTGCCACCTGGATCGGTCGTCACGATCCCATTGGCCGAGCTCCCGGATCGAGATGCCGCCGCTGGCCCGCTCCCGCGCTCATCTCACGTGCTGCCGATCGGCCAGTTGGTTGGGATCGCCTCCGTGATGCGCGGTCCGGTCGAGGGGTCGTTCGTGGCCGTCGGTGGCCGTTCCTTCGGGTTCGGTCGCGGA
>SPCO01000059.1 GCA_004525275.1 Thermomicrobiales bacterium
CCGGACGGGACGAGTGCCGGGTTCGTGACCGGCGCGACCATGGCCAATTTCACCGCGCTGGCGGCAGCTCGCCATGCCGTCCTGGATCGGGTCGGTTGGGATGTCGAACGGCACGGTCTCCAGGGCGCGCCGCCGGTCACGGTCGTGACCCACACGGGCACGCATGTGACCGTCTACGCCTCGCTCCAGATGCTCGGCCTCGGGCGCGAAGGCGAGCGGGTCCGCGTGATCGAGGCCGACGAGCAGGGCCGGATGCGGCCCGACGCCCTCCGGGCCGTCCTCGCCGAGATCGATGGCCCGCTGGTCGTCTGTCTCCAGGCCGGCAACGTGAATACCGGAGCGTTCGATCCCTTCGACGAGCTGATCGCGATCGCTCACGAGCGGGGCGCCTGGGTCCACATCGACGGCGCCTTTGGCATCTGGGCGGCGGCGGTCCCATCGCTGCGTGATCGGATGGGTGGCCACGACGCTGCCGATTCATGGTCGACCGACGCGCACAAATGGCTCAACGTCCCGTACGACTCGGGACTGGTCTTCGTCCGCGACGCCGCCGCCCATCACGCAGCCATGAAGCTTGGCGCGGCCTACTACGTCGAGACCAGCGGTGGTGAGCGAGACGCCTACAACTGGGTCCCGGAATCGTCGCGTCGGGCTCGTGGCTTCGCGGTCCTGGCGGCCCTCCGATCCCTGGGCCGATCGGGTCTCATCGAATTGATCGAACGCGACTGTGCCCTTGCCCGTCAGATGGCCGAGCGGCTGGCGGGTGCGCCGGGCGCGTCGATCCTGAATGACGTCGTTCTCAACCAGGTCCTCGTGCGCTTCCAGGCCCCAGGCCCGGATCCGGACCCCGAGGCAGGCGATCGACGGACCCAGGAGATCATCGCGGCGGTCCAACGCGATGGCACGTGCTGGCTGGGCGGGACGATCTGGCAGGGCCGGGCCGCGATGCGATTCTCGGTCTCGGGCTGGCAGACGACAGCAGACGACATCGATCGGTCGGCCCAGGCGATCCTGGCTGCCGCGGTTTCGGTGGAGTAGGCAGGGTGGCCCCGCATCCTCGAACAGCTGCATCACTGCTCGTCGAGAGCCTCACGGCCGAGGGCTGTGAATTCGTCTTCTCCGTGCCTGGCGAGGAGACCATGGACATCCTCGACGCCCTGAGCCGACAGGATTCGGTCCGCCACGTGACGACCCGCCACGAACAAGGCGCTGCCTTCATGGCCGATGTCTACGGCCGGCTGACCGGACGTGCCGCCGTTGCCATGGCGACCCTCGGACCGGGCGCAACGAACCTGGTCACGGGCGTCGCGGACGCGTTCCTCGACCACGCGCCAATGGTCGCGATCACGGGCCAGACCGGTCTCGACAAGCTCCACAAGGAGTCGCATCAGTACGTCGATATCGTGCGCATGTTGGAGCCGGTCACGAAATGGAACCAGCGCATCGAAGTCGTCGACGCGCTGCCCGAGGTCACGCGCAAGGCCTTCCGGCTCGCCCGTCTCGAGAAGCCCGGACCGACCCATATCGAATTGCCCGAGAATCTTGCGGCCACGACCGTGCCCGACGCACTGCGCCCCATCGAGCCCAGCCGGACCTACTTTCCCGAACCGACCGACGAGGCCATCGCCCACGCGGCGCGGCTCCTCGCGGAGTCGAACCGCCCGATGGTCCTGGCCGGCAACGGTGTCCTACGGCGGAACGCCTCCCCGGCACTGCGCGCCTTTGCCAAGGGTCTGCACGTCCCGGTCGCAGTCACGTTCATGGGCAAGGGCGCCGTCGACGACCGCAGCCATCTGTCGCTCATGGCTGTGGGCTTGCAGGCGCGCGATCACGTTCTATCGGGCTTCGATCGGGCGGATCTCGTCGTCTCTGTCGGCTACGACCTGGTCGAGTACGCACCGTCGCGGTGGAACCCGGATGGTCGCCAGCGGATCATCCATATCGATTCCCAGCCAGCCGAGGTCGATCGCGACTACCGCCCGGAGGTGGAACTGGTCGGCGACATCGCTGGGTCACTGAAGCGGCTGCTTGGGGCAGTTCTCCCGGGCGGCGTCGGCGGAAGGACGGCCGGCGACCGTCATGCGACTCGCGAGACGCTTGTCCACCAGGATCTGCGGACGGCGTTGCTCGGGGAGCTCCAGGCCTTCGACCAGGACGATGGCTGGCCGATTCGACCGCAGAAGGCGCTCGTCGACCTGCGGCGGGCCCTGCGGCCGGAAGATATCGTGGTCAGCGACGTCGGGGCCCACAAAGTGTGGGTCGCTCGCCTGTATCAGGCGTACGAGCCGAATACGGTCATCATCTCGAACGGGTTCGCGGCCATGGGCATCGCCCTACCCGGCGCCATCGCCGCCAAGCTCGTTCATCCGGATCGTCGCGTCGTGGCGCTGTGCGGCGATGGCGGCTTCCTGATGAATTCGCAGGAACTCGAGACGGCCCGCCGGATCGGCGCGAACATCACCGTCGTGGTCTGGCGCGATGACGGGTATGGCTTGATCGACTGGAAGCAACGCGCCGAATTCGGCCGTCCATTCGGAGTCGAGTTCGGCAATCCGGACCTCGTCGCGTACGCCGAGTCCTTTGGGCTGGCGGCATTTCGCCCCTCGTCAGCGGCCGACCTCTACCCGACTCTCATGCGGGCGCTCGAGCACAACGGCCCGACGCTCGTCGAGATCCCGATCGACTATCGCGAGAACCTCCGATTGACCGAACGCCTCGGCGAACTTTCACCGTTCAGCTAGGTCCCGGCGACGGCGGTCAGTCGGCCGACTTTGTCGACATCCCGGTGTGCAGATAGGCCGTGAACGGCGCGGTCAGGGCGTTGACTCGATGGACCCGGACGCCGCTGCGCAACGTACTGATGGCCTTACCGTCACCGATGTAGATCCCAACGTGGCTGCCGTCGCCCCAGATCACGAGATCACCACGTTTCGGGTGGTGTCGGCTGGCCTTGCCATGGTCCCTGAACCAGCGCAGGAGCGCGCTGGCTGAGTGGAGGCGTCCAGCCCGTACGACGCGCCCGTCGTCGGCCCTCCGGAATGCGAAGCGGACCAGTCCTGAACAGTCGAAGGCGCGCGGGCCGTCGGCGCCGTACCGCCACGGGTCAGCGATCTGGTTCTTGGCGATCCTGATGATCTGCTGCGCCTCGGTCGTGGTGGTCGATGCCGCGACCGGCGGGGACGATGCCGGGCCAAAGAGAACGGCGCCAGCGAGTGCGACCGGGACGAACGTGCGGGCGCCGAAGCGTAGGGTGCGCAATGGTCCTCCTTCATGGTGACGCCCGCGAAGACGCACGGAAAAGACTCATGGCGAACCGGCCTGGACCTGGTTCAAGGAGGGTGCCGACACGATGGAACGTTGCCGGAAACGGGCTCGGAGAGCCGTGCGAACGGGGCGTGTTCGTGTTTTTCGGGTTCCCGTGTCACATCGAGATGTCGATCAGCGGGCGGAGTCTAGCCGCGATCGCAGGAATGTGCTGGCGGCCGGCCCCGGCGACGCCCGGAGCGGCTAGCATCCTGACGTGACCCACCCTGCCGACGTCCCCGACGACGCTTCCGAGGCACCGCTCATCGTCGTCAACCCGCGGGCGGCACGATTGCACGACGCCCAACGCCGAGCGGAGATCGTCGCCGCGGTCGTCCGCGCCGTCCATGCCCGGACCGGCCAGACACCGACGGTGCAGAGCGGCGACATGACCGCTGCCCAGGCAGCGCTGGCGGCGAGTGGTGGAGCGCCGCTTGTCGTCGCGGTCGGTGGCGATGGGACGATCCGCCAGGCGGCCGCGGCTCTGGCCGGCCGGTCCACGGTGCTCGCGGTGGTCCCCGGCGGGACGGGCAACGTGCTGGCCGGTTCATTCGGGATCCGTGGCATCGGACCAGCCCTGGATGTCATCCGGCACGGCGAACCGCGGACCATGGATCTTGGTGTGGCTCGCTGGGGTTCCGCCGGGGTACCGGAGCCCGCCGACGAGGCCATCTTCATGGTCGCCTGTGGGATGGGTCTCGATGCGCGAATCATGGCAGCCGCGGAGCACGAATGGAAGCGGCGGATGCGTTTCGGCGCGTATGTGGGGGCCGCCATCAAGGAGCTTGCCCGTCTTCGACCGGTGAGCTTCCGGATCGAGGCCGACGGTGAGCGCCTCGAGATCCGCGGCTACCTCGCCATGGTGGCCAACGCCGGCGAGCTCGTTCCAGGTCGGATCGGGCCGAGGAGACGGATCGATCCGACGGATGGCCGTCTCGATCTGATCGTTGTCGGTGGGGGCAACCCGGCCGCGGGCTTGCATTCGGTCGCTCGGCTCATCGGCGACCGAGGCGACCTGCGCGGTAGCGTGATCCGGCGGACCGTCGAGACCGTCCGGATCGAATCCCAGCCACCTGAGCCGATCGAGATCGACGGCGATCACGAGCCACCCAGTTGGCTCGAGGCCAGGGTGCTACCAGGCGTCATACGCGTCCTTGCGCCTCTGCTAGCCTTGCCCTGATGGACGAAGCGAGTTCCTCCCAGACCTCGACGACTGGGGTCGGCATCTTCATCATCGTCGTCAGCACGTTTCTCCGGGTCGGGTTGGTCGCGATCGGCTTGCTTGTCCTCGTGGGGGTCCTCCCGACGGACGCGTACCGGGATCTGACGCCGATCCCGATCCATGGCCTTGACACCGCCATCGGGCTGGTCTCGGCGGGGCTGCTCGTGGGGTTGTTGCTCATGAGCCTGGGCAGCATCTGGGGTCTGCTCCGACGCGAACCATGGGGCTGGACGCTCTCGATCGTGACCGCGGGCTTTGTCCTGACCTTGAGCCTGGCGACATGGATGGCGGGCGAGCCCAACTACCTCTCGATGCTCATCAATTCGATCACCGTCCTGTTCCTCAACCAACGCGACTTGCGGGCCATCTTCGGGGTCGGGGCCAGTGGCTGACGAAATGGATCGCGAGCTGCTTCGCCGTCACGAGCCGATCCTGAAATTCACGCACGGCGAACTCTTCTTCCCGATGGACGCGGCCGCCTACGTCGCGAACTGCGACCTCCTGGAAGGCCCGACCCTGCGCGAAGCGAATGTCGTCATCCCGGCGGAGCGCCTCGATGTCGAGAGTCTGGCTGCCAACCCGACGCCGCCACCCGGTCAGGCCCAGTTCCTGCGGTTCGTCCCGAAGCCCATGGGTTCGCTCGAGCTCGCGCGGTGGCGCAACCGTCCGGACCGCCCGAAGTTCTCAGCCCCGGGACGACTCGCCCGGGTCGGGCTCGTCGCTCGGATCGTCGATGCCGGGCTCGTCCTGTCCCTGCTGTTGCGCGGGCGAGTGCCGGGCGGAACCACGGCCGCGGCCTCGGAGCGATACGAGCGGATCCGGGCTGGCGACCCGCGCATGGTCTATCACGGCCGCGTTCTCCGAGAAGGGCGCTGGGTCATCCTCCACTACCTGTTCCTGTATGCGATGAACGACTGGCGCTCGACGTTCGATGGCGCGAACGATCACGAGGCCGACTGGGAGCAGTGCTTCGTGGTCTGCGAAGCGCGCGACGACGGGGAGATCCGACCCGCCTGGTTCTGTGCCGCCGCTCACGATGAGAAGGGTGACGATCTGCGCCGACGCTGGGACGACCCCAGGATGCGGATCGAGGACGGCCATCCGGTCGTCTATCCAGGCGCCGGCTCGCACGCCACATATCTCGAGCACGGCGAGTACATCATGCGCTTGCCCTTCCCCGGCGAGCGCAACCTGCGGGGGCCGCTGGATCTGCTCCGGCACGTTTGGCGGGATACGCTCGATCAGCCGGATCCCGGCGATCTGGCGATGAATGCCAGCGGAGCGCTGAGCGTCCCGTTCGTCGACTACGCTCGCGGCGACGGACTGGTCGTCGGGCCGGGTGGAGACGCGGAGTGGACGCCACATCTGATCAGCGACGATGACGGCTGGGTCGACGACTACACCGGCCTGTGGGGTCTCGACACCGGCGATCGGTTCGCGGGGGAGCGAGCCCCGGCCGGACCGAAATACACCCGGACCGGGACCGTCCGGCAGTCGTGGCATGACCCACTCGGGTTTGCCGGGCTGGACAAGGTGGCACCACCATCGCAGGCCGTTCCGGTACTCAGGAGCCAGATCGCGGCGCTCACCGCGACCCGGGCTGGATTGGTCGCCGAAGCCGCGGACATCGAACGCTCGCTTCCGCTCCTGAACGCAGAGTTGTCGGCGATCCGCGAAACCGGTGGCGTCGAGACGTACCGAGAACGCAGTGCCGCCAAGCTCGCCGAGGACGAGGCGCGACTGGCAGGCTTGCGCAGCGAGACGGTCCAGGTCGGGGTCGCGATCCAGGCGGGCGAGCGCGAAATGGCGGCGTTGCAGGCTGGCGAGCTGGGCGACCCGCGCGTCCACCTGCACCACGCCGCCGAACCACAGCCGCCGGTCGAGACCAAGGGACGCGCGCTCGCCGAGGCGTGGGCGGCACTGAGCGTCGGCCTCCTCATCGCGGGGCTGGCGATCATCGTCTGGCTGCGCATCTTGCCGCCGGTCCTGGCGGTGGTGGTCCTGTTCGGGTCGTATCTCGCCATCGAAGCGTTCCTCGGGAACCGCACCCAGGTCCTGGTCTTGCGGGTGACCTTGGTGCTGGCCTTCGTCAGCGCCGCGATTCTCGTCGTGACCTTCCTCCGCGAAATGTTCCTCCTCGGTCTACTCGGTCTTGGCCTCCTGCTCATCGCCGACAACATCGGCGAGCTTCGCCGCCGAATCAGCTGAGCATCCACCAGCCCGGTCGGATGTGCTCTAATCCACCGATAGCGATAGCCACCTCGCGAGGAGTCCCATGGCCAGCCCGACCACGACCGAGACCATGACCAGCGAGGAGATCGTCGAGCTCTCGCGGGCCCACACGTTCTTCTCTTGGTCCATCCAGGGTGCGCTCGACCCGATCGCCATCGATCGCGCCGAAGGCGTCTACCTGTACACCCCGGAGGGTCAGCGGATCCTCGACTTCAACAGTCAGCTGATGTCCGTCAACATCGGCCACGGCGACCGCCGAGTCATCGATGCGATCACGGCGCAGGCGACGAAACTCCAGTTCGTCCAGCCCGCGTTCACAACGGAGATCCGCGCCCGGCTCGGCGCAAAACTGGCCGAGATCCTGCCCGGCGACATGGACAAGGTCTTCTTCACCCTGGGTGGCGCAGAAGCCATCGAGAACGCGATCAAGCTCGCCCGCCACGCGACCGGACGACACAAGATCCTGGCCCGTTACCGCTCGTACCACGGCGCGACGCTCGGGGCGATGACCCTGACCGGCGACCCGCGCCGCTGGGCCAACGAACCGGGCATCGTGGGCGTGGTCCGCTACCCCGATACGCACCGTTGGGGAGAGGCCGAACCGCGGCCCGTGGCCGAGAGTCTGCAGGGTCTCGAGGACGTCATCCGTTACGAAGGCGCGAAGTCGATCGCGGCCGTCTTCCTGGAGACCATCGTCGGGACGAACGGGATCCTCATCCCGCCCGATGGCTACATCGCGGGCGTCCGCGAGATCTGCGACCGGCACGACATCCTCATGGTCGCCGACGAAGTGATGGCCGGCTTCGGGCGGACCGGGCGCTGGTTTGCCGTGGATCACTGGGGCGTGACCCCGGATCTGATGACGATGGCCAAGGGCCTGACCAGTTCGTACCTGCCGCTCGGTGCCGTGGCGATGCGCCACGAGATCGCCGAACAATTCGAGACCCAGATGTTCTACGGCGGGCTGACCTACAGCAGCCATCCGGTCAGCCTGGCGGCCGCGCTTGCCACGATCTCGGTCTACGAAGAGGACGACTTGATCGACAACGCCGCCCGGCTCGACCCGGTCATGCGTGAACACCATGCCCGACTCGCGGAGCGACATCCCAGC
>SPCO01000084.1 GCA_004525275.1 Thermomicrobiales bacterium
CGGCCGCCGGCGGCCGCTATCAGCACGGTTTCCTCGGATGCGGGACGCCTCGCGCGTCGCGCCAGCGTCATCGCCCTGGTCATCTCGGTCACCGTTGCCGGCGGTGTCGTCGCGGCCAGACCGGCCAGCTACGCACGTGTGACGATCCTCGACGTCGGCCAGGGCGATGCGATCCTTGTCGAAGGGTCACGCGGCGGTCGTCTTCTCATCGATGGCGGCCCGGACCCGGATCGTCTACTCGTGGCGCTCGATCGACGGATCCCACCTTGGGACCGACGGATCGATGCGGTCATCCTGAGCCATCCGCACGAGGATCACGTCGCCGGGCTGGCGCTCCTCCTCGAGCGGTACCGCGTCACGCGAGTCTTCGAGCCCGGGATGGTGGGCCCAGGGCCCGGCTACGCCGCGTGGCTGCGCGACCTCGCCAAACCAGGAGCCGCGGTTCGCCTGAGCCTGGCCGGCGGCGATCGCCTGACCGTCGACGAGATCGATCTGGATGTTCTGTGGCCGATCCGCGGACGCGTTCCGACCACGCCAACTGACGGCGGGACGGGAATCAACAACGTCTCTGTCGTCCTGCTTGGCCATGTCGGGGCTCGACGGTTCCTGCTGATGGGCGACGTCGAGGAGGAGATCGATCCCTCGTTGCTCAAGGATGGGCTGCCCCACGTCGACCTGCTCAAGGTCGCCCATCACGGCAGCAAGACGGCGACAACGCAGGCGTTCATCGACGCCACCAGACCGACGATCGCGGTGGCATCCGCGGGCGCCGGCAATCCCTACGGCCACCCTGCGAAATCGACGATCGAGCGATTGACGGCGTCCGGCGCCCGCGTCCTGCGCACGGACGACGACGGGACCGTGGTGGTCGGGTTCGAGGCGGGCGGGATGACCACGCGACTTGAGGGTGGTCGAGGTCTAGCGGAGACCGGGGCGGTCGAGAGGGTCGCCGCGGTCGAGCGGGTCGCTTCGGTCCCACGAACCGCGGCGAACCTGGCGAACCTTGCCACGATCCGTTCGACCGTCGTTGCCCAGGCTCCCACATTCCTGTGCGCGATCCCGGTCACGGGTCTCCTCCCCGAGGTCCGGCAACCGACGTCGGCAGTTTTCGATCAGGATGAGCCGGCGCATGACGGCAGGTGGCGCCCCGATGCGATCAGTGCACTTAGGGGTCACGGCCTCTGCCTTCCGCCCGGGCTCCCCGTCTGGCCGGTCACAGCGGTCCGCAGATCCCGGGGTCGAGTAGCATCGCGAAGGTGAGCGTTATTCCACTCGCCTTCTTCTGGGGCGACGACGAGCTTTCCATGGCGCGGGCCGTCGACCGATTCGAGGGCTCCCTGACCGGACAGGCCGACGCCCCGATGGAGCGCTGGCAGCTGCGCGGCGATCGAAACAACGCTTCACGACAGGTCGGCGAGCTCAGTAGCCGCCTCGCGACACCGGTCATGTTTGGTGGCGGGACGCTGGCCATCGTGACCAATCCCGGTTCCCTCGTCGTCAAAGGCGACGATCGCGACGCGTTCCTTGCCGCGATGACCCTGGTCGCGCCGGGCAACGCCCTGGCCATCCTGGGCATGGGTGACAGCGCGGCCCGGGGACCTGCTCCGAAGCGGCTCGCCGACGCGATCGCGGCGGCTGGTGGTGCGGTCCAGCAATTCAAGGCCCCGAAAGGCGGCGCGCTCGCAGGCTGGATCGAGGCCGAGGCACGTGATCGCGGCCTGCAGCTCGACCCGGGCACGGCGAAAGTGCTCGCGGAGCGAGTCGGCGGCTTTGTCGCGGAAGGTGACACGGAGCGGACCCAGCACACTCGGATCGCGTCGATGGAACTCGACAAACTGGCGCTCTACCGAAATGCGCAGCCGATCGGCCCGGACGATGTCCAGGCGCTGGTGGCCGAGGCCGTCCCGGGATCCATCTGGGCCTTCACCGATGCCGTCGGGCTCCGTCGGACGGATGTCGCGCTGAGCTGGCTCGGCCGCCTCCTCGATGAAACGCCAGAGCCGGTCCTGCTTGCAGTCCTCCACCGGCGGATCCGGGAACTCATCGAGACCGCCGATCGACTCGCCGCCGGCGAGCGTCTTTCGGCGATCGGGAAGGCGATGGGCGTCGCCAGCGAGTACCGGATGGAGCGGCTCCGCGAGCAAGCCGGCAAGTGGACCGTCGCAGAACTGGTGACGGCGCTGGACGAGCTCGTAGAACTCGATGAAATGGTCAAGGGTGTCCCCGGTCGTGAGCGCGACGAGGCGCAGCGGCGACTGGTGTTCAGTCTGTGGGTGCTGGACAACGTCGGCGGTCGCCGACGTGAGAGCGCCTGACGGTCAGTCGGCGGACGACCAGGCCTGCTCCTGGACAACGAGGTCGCTCTCGATGGCGAAGACGCACCGGCCTTGGCCCAGGTCGAGCAATTCGATGAGTTCCGGATCGATATACAGCTGTGAGCAGTCTTCGCACAGACCGCCTGGGACACCGAAGCACAACCGCTCGGTGCGGTCTGGCAGACGGAACGTCGTGTCGAACCGGGTCGTGATGAGCCGGTGGGTACAGACGGGACAGCGATCTCGAACGGCGGACATAGAGCGATGCTAGGAGCACGGCCGCCCCGCCTGACATGACCCGACGGTACCCCCGGACCCCCTACTGGACGCTCAGGATCGTGCGCGCCTCCGACCAGTGCTTCTCCAGCCCGTAGTACTCGCGTTCCGGCGGCGTGAAGACGTGGACGATCACGGAACCGAAGTCGACGAGGACCCAGTGCGAAGCGGCTGTGCCTTCGCGGCCGATCGAGCGGATGCGCTCGTCGCGCAGACCGCTGATGATGCCGCCCGCGATCGCCTCGAGCTGTCGCTCCGACCCACCGGAGCAGATGACGAAATAGTCGGCCATCGTGGTCAGCCCGGCGAGATCGAGGAGGACGATGTCCGCGGCTTTCTTGTCCTCGGCCAGTTCGACGATGCGACGAGCAAGATCCAGAGGTGGCCGCTCGGCAGCGGGCACCACCGCGGCACGGTGCGGCAGACCATCGGCATTCGGCGTGGTCGCAGTCTCGGTGGGCTCGACGGGGTCGGTCACGATCGCGAGTTCCTCCTTGAGTTCCGGTACAGCGCATGGTCGTCGATATAGGCCGCGACTGCATCCGGGACGAGATAGCGAAGCGACCGTCCCGTCGCAGCACGACCACGCAACTCGCTCGCGGAGAGCCGCAGGCGCGGCGAATCGAGGAACATCGCACGCTCTGCCAGCTCGGGTAGATGAGTTGCCAGGAACTCCGGACCCGCATCCGGATAGCCATCGCGCGGCGCGACCACGATCCGGGCCAGCTCCAGGATCTCCCGTGGATCCCGCCAGGTCATCAAGCCCAGGAATGCCTCCGCGGACACGACCAGGGTGAGATTCGCGACATTCCCAGCAGCGGCTGCGCTCGCATGCATCGACCGCAGCGTGTCCACCGTATACGAGGGTCCCGCCCGATCGAGCTCGAGACGGCTCACGCTGAACCGATCGTTGTCGGCGATCGCGAGCTTGACCATCGCCAGGCGATCCGCACCCAAACTGATCGGCCGGCCCGGCTTGTGCGGCGGTTCCCCAGCCGGGACGAAGATAACGGACTCCAGCCCGAGCACCTCGGCAGCCTCCTCGGCGACGGCCAGGTGGGCGATGTGGATGGGGTCGAACGTCCCACCAAAGACGCCGATCGAGCCAGGGACGACCGCCGTCCGGCCGGCGGTCATGTCCGATCCCAGGGCTGTGCCTCCCATTCAAGTTCCGTGCCGCCCAACCGAACGGTGTCGCCGGCCACGATCCCCGCGCGTCGCAATTCGGTCTCGATCCCGTACTTCGCCAGCGCACGCTGGAAACGCTCGGCAGACTCCTCGACGTCGAAGTTCGTCTGGGCCGCGATCCGCTCGATGCGCGCACCCCGCACCCGAAACGCGCCATCGCCATCGAGTTCGACGCTGAAGCCATCGCCCATCGCCTCGATCCGATGGACGACGACGCCCGACGGTTCGGGTGGCGCCTCCATCTCGGCGGCATCGGGGAGCATCTCCCCGATGCGCTCGCGGAAACCCGGCAGACCTTCGCCCAGAGCTGCCGAGATCGCGATGGTCTCCACGCCCTCGGCCGCCCTGGCCTGTCGAAACGCTGGCCATGCGTCCGCTGCGGCGGGCAGGTCCACCTTGTTGAACGCGACGAGTATCGGCTTCTCGAGCAGGAGGGGATCATGCGCCCGAAGCTCTTCGCGGATGACGTCGTAGTCCCACTCAGGGTCCCGCCCGGCACCATCGACCACATGGACAAGGATCCGGGTTCGTTCGACGTGGCGGAGGAAGGCGTGACCCAGACCGGCTCCGCTGCTCGCACCTTCGATCAGGCCTGGCACGTCGGCGATCGTCGGGCGCCGCTCGTCATCGAGATCAAGGACGCCGAGGTTCGGTTCGAGGGTCGTGAACGGGTAAGCGGCGATCTTCGGCGTCGCCGCCGTCATCGCGTCGAGGATCGTGGATTTGCCGGCATTGGGCAGCCCGACCAGACCGACGTCGGCGATCAGTCGCAGCTCGAGTCGGATCCACGACTCAGCACCAGGCTCACCCTTTTGGGCGTGCTTGGGGGCCTGGTGGGTGGACGTCTTGAAGTGGGTGTTCCCAAGGCCACCGCGGCCACCGCGAGCGACCATCGACGATTGGCCGACCGCGACGAGATCCGCCACCAATGCGCCGCTCTCATCGTCGTAGACCGCCGTCCCGGGCGGGACGTCAAGGATCAGGTCGTCGCCAGCCTTGCCGTGGCGTCGGGCCTTGGTTCCGCGACCGCCGGGCTTGGCCTTGAAATGGTGGCGGTGGTTGAAGTCGCGCAAGGTCGTCTGTCCTGCGTCGACCCGCAGGTAGACCGAACCGCCACGTCCGCCGTCGCCGCCATCGGGTCCGCCTCGTGGGACATGGGCTTCCTGCCGGAAGGTCGCGGCCCCATCGCCACCATCACCGGCGCGGACCCAGATCTTCACGCGGTCGAGGAACATCGATCCCATTCTCGCATGGCCACAGATCGGGGCCCGCCGACCGGGCCGGGGCGGCTACAGGTAGGCGAGTGGGTTGACCCGCGTGCCGCCGTTCCAGATCGGTCCGCGCCAGACCTCGAAGTGGAGGTGTGGCCCCGTGGCCCAACCGGATTGTCCGACCCGACCGACCTGCTGGCCTCGCCCGACGTGCTGGCCATGACCGACCGAGACGCCCGACATGTGGTTGTAGGTCGTGTATAGCCCTGAGCCGTGGGCGACCCATACCTGGTATCCGCCACCGTTGCTCTTCCAACCGGCAAAGATGACCGTCCCGCCGGCCGCCGACCGGACCGTCGACCCGTAGTCGGCCGCGATGTCCAGGCCGTAGTGGCCGCTGTGGAAGTACTGGCTGATGTAATTGCCGCCGCCACTGACCGGCCAGAGCATGTCGCCGCCCGAGTACGTCGATGGCGGGCGACTGCTGCCGCCGCCGCTCGACGGCCTTGAGGTCGCCCTCGGCTTGGGCTTCGGGGTCGGCTTGGGCGTGGGGATCGGTTCGCCCTTCGCGCCCGGCACGACGAGGACCTGACCGACGACGAGGTTCGGATCGTCGAGACCGTTGGTCACGAGGATGTCCTCGCCGTTGACGTTGTACTCGTCGGCAAGGCTCTCCAGCGTGTCGTCCGCGGTGATCGTGACGATCAGCCCCGTGACCGGCGGGATGTCCAGCCTCTGCCCGATGTGGAGGTCATCCTTGTTCTTCAGGTCGTTCGCCCACCACAACGACATCATCGAAACGCCGAACTTGGAAGCGATACCGACGAGCGTATCGCCGGATTTGACCCGATAAGTCGCGACCAGATCGCTCCCGTCCGGAACGGAGGTGTCGACAGCGATCGGTTTGACGAGCGTCCCGTCGTCGATGAATGGACCCTCGACGTCGTTCGCCCCAGAACCCAGGCCGACGGACGCGAACTCTCCGCCAGTCGATCGAGTCGGATCCGGAGGGCCGAATTCCACCTTGCCGATGAGGGCGCCGCCAGTCGGTTCGATGAGGCCTGGGCCAGACAAGTTGATCCCGCCACGGGCTGCGAAATCGTCCCGCTCCGATGCGCCGCCACCGATCGCGATCCGCGGGGCTGTGCCGGCCCCATCGGTCCCGCCAGTGTTTGGTGAAGGGCTGCCGGCAGAGACGCTCACGACCGATGCGCCCATCAGGACACCGACAACCGCGAGTACCAGGGCCCGATCATGTCCGAAACGCCCGACCAGCGATGATCGATGCGCAGCGGGCCGCCGTTCGACCGTCGTGCGTCCTCGACGAGTCGAATCGAGTCGCAAAGCGGTTGCCAAGGTCCGGATACCACGGCCGACCTGGTCGGGAGTCACGAATCCTCGAGATTCCAAACTGGTGGCGGGTCCTGGGCTGGTATTTCGAGATCGACGCAGGCGTTCAAGTACGCGCTGGACGCCGACCGACGCATTCTGCAATACGGTCTCCTGGCGTTGGACGGTCCCTGGGGCGCTTGGGGTCGCGGGGCAGGTTCGGTGCGGACCATCCGGGGTCGCGGATTCGAGCTGGGGTCTCTCTTCGCGGCCG
>SPCO01000158.1 GCA_004525275.1 Thermomicrobiales bacterium
ATCCCGACTCGGAGCGAACTCGACAGCCCGTGCTCCGGTTCAGGGTTCACCACGCGCCGCTCAGCACGCCAGGCGATCATGGGTTCGATGGCTTCGGCGTCAGTGCCGAGCACGACCACCACATCCTCTATCCCGGCCGCGGAGAGCGCGTCGAGGACGCGCTGGAGGATCGGCCTGCCACCGACCCGGGCAAGCATCTTGCCGCCGCCGAACCGTGAGCCGCCGCCGGCTGCGAGGACCAGTCCAACCGCGCTATCGATCACGCTTGCCATCTTCTCACCGTCGGTGCGGTCGAGTAGGCTTGCCTGACGGCCGTCAGCGCTCAGCCCAGATGTGATCGACGGCCAGCGCAAAGGGGCACGAACGATGACCGAGCCAGTCGACCCTGGGGCCCCGACGCCCCCGAACCCGGGCTCCGGCGGGATGGCCAGTGCGGCCGGCCTGATGGACCGTCTCGATCCCGCGGCCAGGCTGATCGTCGGCGGCAGCGTCGGCGCGATCGCCATCCTCCTGATCGGATCGGTCGTGGGCGCCTGGTCGCTGGGCGGCTACGCTCTCGTCATTCTCGGCGCGGCCACCGTCGCGCTCGTGATCGGATATCTCGCCTCGATGACTGCCGTCGCGGAGGGCTGGCCCGTCCCGCGGCGCGATCTGGTCCTGGCAGCAGGTTCCGTGATGAGCATCATCGCCGTGCTCAACCTGATCGAGGTCCTGTTCGATCTTGACCAGATCGACGATGAGCGCGGTGGCATCGCCGGGCTCGTCTTGACCTTGCTGCTGGTGGCCGCCGCGATCGCCGTCCTGATCGGCGCCATCCGAGCCCGGCCGGTCACGCAGCTGGCGGGCAGCACCGTCCGTCGTGGCGAGCGTGGCGCCAGGATCGCCCTCGGGGGTCTGGCCCTCGATCTCATCGCCTGGTTGGTCATGCTCACGATCAGCGTCTACGCCTTGGGTACGTCCTCGTCGTTCGGGATCGCCGCATCGGTTCTGGCCGTCCTGGTCCTCGTCCTCGCTGCGGATCCGGGAAGCGGCTGGCGTCTGCCGATCCCGGCTGCCTGGATCGCCGTCGGGTTGGCCATCGTCGGGACGCTGACACTGCTCGACCAGTTCGGTCAATACAACGATGTCAACGAGCAGTTCGGGCTGGACGTCATCGATTCGCTGGCGTTCTTCGCCCATGCGATCGGGACACTGCTGATCCTGGGCGGTGCCGTGCTTGCAGCGGCCGACCACCAACGATCGGCTGGTTCGTCGACCTCGGCGACGACCGGACCCTAGGACTTCGTCAGCAGCGCCTGCTCGAGCATCGGCCGACCGGTACCGCCATACCGTTCGGCCACGATCTCTGCCAGGATGGCGAGAGCGGTCTCGGCCGGGGCACGTCCGCCGAGGTCCAGCCCGACCGGGCCCCGAAGCCGAGCCAGATCCGCCTCGCTGACTCCCGCCTCGAGCAGCCTCGCCCGTCGGTCGGATTGGGTCTTGCGCGACCCTACGGCGCCCACGTAGCGGCAACCGCGCTTGAGGGCCTCGACGATGGCCGGCTCGTCGAACTTGACGTCGTGCGAGAGAACCGCGACGGCATCGTTCGGGCCGAGTCCGATCTCCTCGGCGACTTCATCCGGCCAGCCCACGACGAGGCGATCAACGCCGGGGAAGCGCTCCGGTGTCGCGAACGCTGTCCGACCATCGACGACTACGGTCTCGAACCCGAGCTCGCCGGCCAGGCGCACCAGCGAGCGGGCGACTTCGACGCCGCCGACCACGACAAGCCTCGGCCGGACCGGGAACACTTCGATGAAGAGGGCCTGCCCGCCCAGATCTACGGTCCGGGACAAGCCACGCCGGAGTGCGGAACTGGAGGCCTCCACGAGGGCCGCGTCGAGCTAGGCGGTCCCCAGACTCCCCGTCAGCTGTCCAGCATCCGTGACGACGAGTGCCGCTGCCGGCGGTGCGCCCTCGCCCGGTACGTGCGCTCCGAAAGCACTCGGCGGCGAGTCCGCGGGGAGCGGCGTGATCACAGCCGACCCGTGGCCACCGGAACCGATCGACCCGGTCGCGGCCTCGATCACCACTCCGGGCGCGATCGGCTGGACGAGCACATCGATCGTCCCGCCACAGGCAAGACCGACGTCCCAGGCCTCCTCATCGCTGATGCCGTAGCGGATCACCCGGGCGTTCCCGGTAACTCGCGCCCGCTCGATCTCCTCGGCGGCCGCGCCCTCGACGCAACCGCCGCTGACCGATCCCGCGATCCGGCCATCCGTCGCATACAAGAGAACAGCACCCTCAGGACGCGGCGCGGACCCGAAGGTCCGGACGACGACGGCCCGACCGATCTGGGCGTTGTCGAGGCCGCCGGCCTGCCATGTCGATAGGGTGTCGAGGAGTTCTTTCATCGCAGCGGCCTCGGTACGGTCGGGTCGATCGCCTCACCCACGACCGATGGAGGTGCACCAACGAGCGGGACGCCCACACCGGGTAGGGCGGCGTGAGCAGCGGCCTCGCTCCCCCGCCGAGTATCGCCCGCTCGGACCCCGCCCAGGATCTCACCCAGACGCTCCAGCGACGCGACCGTGCCAGCCGGCAGGAAGTCGTCGATGTACGGGTATGCAGCGCGCATCCCTCCGGCCAACGGCTGGTATCCCGGCGTCCCGGCCAACGGGTTCAGCCAGATCAGCCGGTGGCAATTCCGACGCAGACGCGCGGTCTCGGTCGCGACCAGCGCAGGATCGCCCCGATCCCAGCCATCGGACACGACGATGACGACGCCCGAGGTCCGCAGCGAACGCCTGGCCCACTGCTGGTTGAACGTCCGGAATGACTCGCCGATCCGGGTACCGCCCGCCCAGTCGTTGACCGAGTCGGCCACCCGCGCGAGCGCGCGATCTCGGTCCCGATCGCGGAGCAACCGGGTCACTCGGGTCAGCCGCGTCCCGAAGACGAAGGATTCGGTGCGGACCTCCGAGGCCGCGGAAAGCGCCTGGACGAACCGCAACAGGAGGCGGGAGTGGCGCTCCATCGATCCCGAGATATCGCACAGGACGACCAACGAACGTGGCTCACGTATCTGACGCCGCCAGACCCATGTGAGGAGCTGCCCGCCGGTCCCCAGATTCCGGCGGAACATGGCTCGAGGCGCCAGCCGCCGACCGTGCGAATGCAGCTCATATCGGCGGGTTCGTCGACGTTCCAGCCGAGGTACCAGCAGGTCGACCAGGCGCTCCGCTTCGCGCAATTCGGCCGGCGTCATCCGATCGAACTCCCGGTGGCGGAGAACCTCGCCCTGCGAGTAGGCATCGGGCGAGATGATCACACCCTCGATCGGGGCCCCGTCGTCATCGCCCTCGTCACCAGACGGGATCGGCATACCCCGTTCGTCGGGCGCCATCTGGCCACGCGCCTGACCGTCTTCAGGTGGAGTCGCGCCGGGAGCCTCCTCTTCGAGCACCGCGTCGTCCTCGGAGCGCAAGGTCGATGGTTGGAATTCGTCCGAGAAGCGAGATCCACGCTGGCGCCACCAGCGATCGAACGCAGCATTGTAGATGGCTCGCTCATCGCGTCGGCGGACGAATACGGCGGCGCCGGCTGCACGGACCTGCTCGCGGTCGGCGAGATCGACGAGCGTGAGCGCCCGAGCAAAGTCGACGGCGGCCCCCAGGTCGACCGACAGGTGAGCGACCCGCAGCGAACGCCCGAACCCGACCGACTCGCGGAGCAAGCGTCGGCCGTCTACCTCCGGACCATACGGAGCGCGGACGATGGCGGGGTCGGACATCCGATCGCTGCGTCGGCCTTCAGCCGGCGGCAGCCTCGTCGAGATAACGACGCGTTTCGTCACCACGGATCTGGCGGATGTCCTCTTCATACTTGAGGACCACGCCGAGGGTCTCGTCGACGAGCTCTGGGGCCAATTCCCGTGCGCCCAAGGACAACAGCGCGGCCGCCCAGTCGAGCGTCTCGGCGATCCCTGGGACCTTGGTGAGATCGGCCTCCCGCAGCCGATGGACGAAGCCAACGACCTCGCGGGCGAGGTGTTCCGGGGCTTCGGGGACCCGGGCCAGGACGATCTCGTATTCCTTCTGTGCTGTCGGATAGTCGATCCAGTGATACAGGCAACGTCGCTTGAGCGCGTCGTGGACTTCGCGGGTCCTGTTGGAGGTGAGGACCACGCGCGGCGGGAGCTCGGCTTTCATCGTGCCGATCTCCGGGACCGTGACCTGGAAGTCGGACAGGATCTCCAGGAGGTACGCCTCGAACTCCTCGTCCGCTCGATCGATCTCGTCGATCAGCAGCACCGGCGCGACACCATCACGGACCTCCAGCGCCTGGAGGAGTGGGCGGCGGATCAGAAAGTCCTCGCCGAAGATGTCGTGGGCGGTCGCGTGCTCTGCCTCGCCGCGGGCTTCGAGCAGGCGGATCTCAAGCATCTGACGGGGATAGTTCCACTCATAGACGGCGGTGCTGACGTCCAGGCCCTCGTAGCACTGCAGCCGGATCAGCGGGGCACCGAGCGAGGCGGCCAGGA
>SPCO01000012.1 GCA_004525275.1 Thermomicrobiales bacterium
GCGTTGGTAGGCCAACGGCAGACCCTTGAGCAGGGTCAGGACACCGGTCAGCTCTCCGATGACGCGGGCAGCGCGGCCACGGACCAGTTCGGCCGGATCCGGGTTCTTCTTGTTGGGCATCATTGAGCTGCCGGTCGAGAACGAATCGGCGACCTTCACGAAGCCGAATCGAGGATTCGACCACCACGTGATCTCCTCTGCCAGGCGACTGAGGTGGACCATCCCGAGCGCGATCGCCCCGACGGTCTCGACCACGAAGTCCCGATCCGAAACTGCATCGAGCGAATTGGCCGTCACGCCATCGAAGCCGAGTTCCTCGGCCGTCGCCTCGCGATCGAGTGGATACCCGGCGCCGGCCAGCGCTCCGGCGCCGAGCGGCGAGACATTGAGCCTCGCTCGGGCATCGGCCAGTCGACCGCGATCCCGCTCGGCCATCTCGACGTAGGCCAGCAGGTGATGGGCGAACAGGACCGGCTGGGCGGGCTGGATATGGGTCGAACCGGGCAGGATGGCCGCTCCCTCCCGTTCCGCCAGGTCGATCAACGCGAGCTCGTAGTCGATGAGCGCCACCTCGAGGTCGTCGATCGCCCGACGGGTCCACAGGCGCAGGTCTGTCGCGACCTGATCGTTCCGTGAACGACCCGTATGCAGCCGACCGGCCAGCGGCCCGACCTTGTCCGCCAGCGCCACCTCCAGGTTCATGTGCACGTCCTCGAGCGCCGGGTCCCAGACCAAACGACCCGCCGCGACATCATCGGCCAGTGCCGTCAGGCCGCCAACCAGCGTGCTCACCTCGGCTTCGGTCAGGATCCCGGTCCGGCCAAGGCCACGGACGTGCGCGATGGATCCCGCCAGGTCGTCGGCGGCGAGCGCCTGGTCGAGCTCGATGGAACGCGTGAAATCGGTCATCCGCGCGTCGCTATCACCGCTGAATCGGCCGCCCCAGGTCCGCAATCGAGCCTCCGTTCGTGAGGTCCGTATGCTACCCGGCGGCCGGCACCTCGAGCTGGGCTGAAGGCGCGGCTGCCGTCGACTCGATGAACACTGCCTGCAACCGGCGGGCGGCGTCTTCGGCGGTCAGATCTCGCTGCGTCTCCGCGAGCAACTCGTAGCCGACCATGAACTTGCGCAGATTCGCCCTCAGCAGGGGCGGATAGAAATGCGCATGGACCTGCCAGTGACCACTGGATTCGTCGCCGAACGGCGCCTGATGCCAGCCCATGGAGTATGGGAATGGGCGCTTGAACAGGCCGTCATAGCGCTCGAGCAATTCATGGAGCACGCCCGCGAGATCATCGCGGGCAGCGTCGCTCAAGTTGGTCAACCTTGGGGCCGGTCGCTTGGCGATCAGGAGCGTTTCAAATGGCCAGGCCGCCCAGAACGGCACCACCGAAAGCCATTCATCGGTCTCGACGATCACCCGGGGGCCGCCCGTCTCCTGCTCCACATAGTCCAGGAGCAGCGGCCTAGCGGTCGCGGTCAGATGGTCACGCTGCGAGCGGTCCTCTCGCTCACCGGCGCCGGGCAGTTCGGTCCCGGCCCAGATCTGTCCGTGAGGATGTGGGTTGGACGCGCCCATCGCCTCGCCACGGTTCTCGAAGACCTGGACCCATCGATACTCCCGACCGAGCTCCTCGGACTGCTCGGCCCACAGGTCCACGACGCGCCGGACGGCGCCAGGCTCCATCCGTCCCAGGGTCAAGTCGTGTTGTGGAGAGAAGCACACGACCCGGCACGAACCGCGTTGGCCGTGCGCGCGGAACAGCCCCTCCTCGACCTGGTCGGCCGATGTGTCTGGGCGGAGCGCCGCGAAGTCGTTGGTGAAGACAAAGGTCTCCGCATACGGAGGATTGACCTCTCCGTTCGCGCGGGTGTTGCCCGGGCACAGATAGCATTCCGGATCGAATTCCAAAGCGGCCGACCGGGACCTCGGCTCCTCGACCCCCAGCCACGGCCGGCGCGTCCGCCCGGCGGACACCAGGACCCATTGGTCGTTGAGCGGGTCGTAGCGACGGTGCGGCTCGGAGGCCAGGCGCGCGACCGCGACGCCGATCGCCTCTGGGTCAGCGGGCATCGACGAACTCCGCCGCCGCGGCGTCAGTTTGGGAGCCGTGAGAGGCCCGCACGAGCCGGGTCGAAGGATCTGGATCGACGACGCGCAGCTCGCGGACGGCGTCGGTCAGGATGGTCCGGACATCAGGTGCGAGTCCCGAATCGGTGATCAGAACATCAGCCTGATCGAGCCGGGCGATCGAGCTGATCCCGATGACACCCCACTTCGAACTATCGGTGACGACAACGAGACGTCGGCCGGCCTCGATCAGCGCGCGGTCGGTTTCGGACTCGAGCATGTTCGGGCACGTGAACCCGGATCGAACGTCCATCCCATGAACGCCGACGAAGACCAGGTCGACGTGGACGGTCCGGAGTGCGGCAACAGCGAACTTCCCGACGAGCGCATCCGAAGGTGTCCGCACGCCACCGGTCAGGATCGTCGTCTGGTCCGACCGTCCGATCTGGTAGAGGACGTCGGCAACCGGGATCGAGTTCGTTACGACCGTCAATCCCGGGATGTCGGCAAGCCTGCGGGCGAGCGCGTACGTCGTCGTCCCGGCGGACACGCCGATGGCCATGCCGGGTTCGACCAGTGCGGCGGCCGCGTCGGCGATCGCATCTTTCTCGGCCGGTCGCAGGGAGGACTTGGCGACGAAACCCGGCTCGAACAGGGCGCCGCCGAAGGACGCGGTCGCTCCGCCATGGACCTTCTCGAGATGCCCGCCGTCGGCCAATACCTCGAGATCCCGGCGGATCGTCATGTCGGAGACACCCAGATCCTGGACCAGGTCGGCTACTTTCACGGCCCCGTCGTTCCGAACCCGTTCGAGAATGAACGCCTGGCGCTGGCGGGCCAACATCAATCTCTCCTGCGAATGCGACTGCGTCTATCTTCGAGTTCGGTGTAGCGACGTACCACGAAGGCCGTCATGAAGAGAGTGCCTCCGATCGCCGCAGAAGTCAACGTGACCACACACGGAAACCAACAAACTACCAAGAATTCCTTGACAGTCGCCGGTGTAGTGACCACAATCGCGTCTGTACCTGTTTAAGTCTGTGCCCAGGTCCCGAGGAGGAGCAATGATGAAGAGTCGCACCATTCGCATGCTCACGGCAACGATGACGATCGCGGTGCTCGTCGCCGCCTGCTCGGGCGGTACCGCCTCGACGGCCCCGAGCGGTCCCGTCGTCCTGGGCGACACGACGATCCGCTCGAATGAGCACGAGCCGGTCCCAGCCTCGTCCGTCAAGGCTATGGTCGACTACTGCGAGACCCAGACCGGGGTCGGGGCTCCGGTCGAGATCAGCAACCACAACGATTTCCAGGACCAGTTCAACGCGTACATGCAGGCCACACCCGAGGACATCGTCAAGTGGTTCACCGGTGAGCGACTCCGCTTCCCGGCCCGGAACAGTCTGCTGACGCCGATCGACGACGTCTGGCAGACGATCGCCGCGAACTACACGGAAGGCCTGGCCAAGGCATCACAGGGTGACGACGGCAAGAAGTACGCGGTGCCGATCGTCTCCTATCCGTGGGTCATCCTCTACCGGAAGAGCTTCTTCGAGGAGAAGGGCTATACCGTCCCCAAGACGTGGGAAGAGTTCGTCGCCCTGGCCGAAAAGGTCCAGGCCGACGGCCTCATCCCGCTCGCCTTCGCCGACAAGGATGGGTGGCCGGCGATGGGCACGTTCGATGTCCTGAACATGCGCCTCAACGGCTATCAGTTCCACGCCGTCCTCCTGGCCGGCAAGGAGAAATGGACCGATCCCAAGGTCCAGGCTGTCTTCCAGAAGTGGGCGGAGCTGTTGCCATACACCCAGCCCGATCCGCTCGGCCGAACCTGGCAGGAAGGCGCACAGACGTGGGCTAACAACGAGGCGGCGATGTACTTCCTGGGCACGTTCGCGTCCCAGCAGGTTGCGCCGGAGAACCTGGATGACGTCGACTTCTTCCCGTTCCCGACCCTCGGAACCGAGTTCGACTCCGAGCTGGGCATCGACGCCCCCGTCGATGCGTGGATCCTGAGCAAGGCTCCGAAGAACCTCCCGGCCGCTAAAGCGATGCTCACGTGCTTTGCGACCCCCGAGGCGCAGTTGGCCTTCCTCGGCGAGGACCACAGCCAGATCCCAGCCGCGAACGTCACCGACACGAGCTCGTTCACCCCGCAGCAGACGAAGATGGCCGAGATCATCGGCGCGTCCGGTGGTGTCGCCCAGTTCCTTGACCGCGATACCCGCTCCGACTTCGCCGGTGCGCAAGGGATGCAGGGGCTTCTCCAGGACTTCATCAAGAACCCCTCCCAGGATCTGGCCGCATACACGGCGAAGATCCAGGGTGTCTACGACTCGCTTCCTCCGCAGTGATTCGCTGATTCACAGCGAACGGATGGATCAGCGTGACATCTGACCACGGAGTCGCAGCCCCGCCCCCGATCGGGGTCGGGGCTGCGACCGTTTCTAGGCCGAAGGGTCGCAGTCGCGTGTCGCGCCGCGACAAATGGATCCTGGCACTCCTGCTTGGGATCCCCGCGTTCGTCCATATCTTCCTGGTCTGGGTCCCGACCCTTGCCTCGGTCGTCCTGTCGTTCACGTCATGGAACGGGATCGGCGGCCTGGACAGGATCAGGTTCGTCGGGATCGATAACTATCAGGTGCTTGCCACCGTCTATCCGCCGTTCTGGCCCGCGATCGCGCACAACCTCATCTGGCTCGGGGTCTTCCTGTTCATCGCGACGCCGCTGGGCATCTTCTTCGCGGTGCTCCTCGACAAGGAACTCCGCGGCACCCGGTTCTACCAGGGTGCCCTCTACTTGCCGGTCGTTCTCTCGCTGGCGATCATCGGGTTCATCGCACAGCTCTTCCTCTCGACGGATGAGGGGCTAGTTAACGGGGTCCTAGGAGGCTTCGGGGTGAAACCCGTCGACTGGTTCGGGGATTCCAGCCTGAACCTGTGGGCCGTCCTCATCTTCGCAAGCTGGCGTCAGGTGGGCCACGTGATGATCCTCTACCTCGCCGGACTCAAGGGCGTCGACCCTACGCTCCGTGAGGCAGCCAAGGTGGACGGCGCCACCGCGATCCAGACATTCTTCCGGGTCATCTTTCCCGTGATGCGGCCCATCAACATCGTGGTCCTAGTGATCACGGTCATCGAATCGCTCCGGGCATTCGATCTCGCCTTCATCATCAATCGCGGCACCAATGGCCTCGAACTGTTGTCCACCCTGGTCACCAACAACATCATCGGCGAGGCGAGCCGCATCGGGTTCGGCTCGGCCATTGCTGTCATCTTGCTCGTTGTCGCCGTCGGGCCGATCATTTTCTACCTCACCCGAACCTTGCGCGAGGAGGCCCGATGACCGCCGTGAGCCCGGAGGTCGCGACGACCCACGCCCAGAGGAAGACCGGCATCCGCTGGAGCCGGGTCACGCTCCACTTCTTCCTGTTCACGATGGCTTTGGTCTGGCTTTTCCCCCTTGTCTATGCGTTGTATACGTCGCTGCGGCCATATGCGGACACGGCTCGACTGGGGTACGTGTCGATCGGGGGGGCCTACAACTTCGACAACTACACAAAGGCATTCACCGACGGGAACCTCACGACGTACTTCATCAATACGCTCATCGTCGTCGTACCCGCGGTCATCCTGACTCTGGCCCTCGCCTCGATGGCCGCATTCGTCCTTTCGCGCTTCAGCTGGCGGTTCAACCTGCTCTTCCTGATGCTGTTCACGGCCGGCAATCTGCTGCCCCCCCAGGTCATCATCACCCCCCTGTTCCGGATGTTCCTGGTGCTGCCGCTTCCGCCCCTGCTCAGCGACAACGGCCTGTGGTACGACCAGTACCTCGGCGTGATCGCGATCCACGTCGCCTTCCAGCTGGGGTTCTGCACCTTCGTGCTCAGTAACTACATGAAGACGTTACCCAACGAGATGACCGAGGCCGCCATTGTCGACGGCGCCTCTGTGTTCCAGATCTACTACAAGGTGATCATGCCGCTCGTCCGACCGGCGTTCGCCGCGCTTGTCGTTCTCGAGACGACCTGGATCTACAACGACTTCTTCTGGGCCCTGTTGCTCATGAAGAGTGGGGACCGAATGCCGATCACCTCGGCGCTCAACAACCTCAAGGGCAACTTCTTCGTGGACAACAACCTGATCGCGGCCGGCGCCATCATCGTCGCGCTGCCCACGATGATCGTGTTCTTCGCCGCCCAGAAGCAGTTCATCAGCGGTCTGACGCTCGGCTCGACGAAGGGTTAGGCCTGGTCGGACTCGACTCGCTCGAGCACGAAGACGCGCGCCCAGAAATCGCCCAGCGTTGCGGCGTAGTGCCGCTCACGGTCGAGCACGAGGCCCGCGGCCATCAGTTCCGCACCCGTCCGCGGACCCGTGTTCGCGGCGATCATCGAATCGTCACTCACGGGCCAGCCTGAGACCCGGTAGACCGCCGTTGGCTCCAGGCCCCGGAGGCGTAGCCGACGTGCCTCCGGTGCCGGGCGATTGAGGATCTGGTAGACCCCGATGATCGCTGTCGCCCGATCGGGCGACAGCGCCATCCACGACACATGGTCGCGCTCGCCGCTGAACGGGCTCTCGAGACGGACGAAGCGGCCGCGCTGCAGGACCTCCCGGTGGCGGACGTAGAAGGCCACCTGCTCGGCGATCTCGGTACGGTCGGCGGCGCCGATCATGGTCGGGTCCAGCTCGTAGCCGAGAACCCCGAAGAACGCGACGGCGGCGCGGGTGGCGAGCGGTGTGATGCGGCCCGTCTGGTGGTTCGGCACGGCCGAGACGTGCGCGGCCATCGAACTGAGCGGATAGGCGAGCGAGGTTCCCCACTGGCTGCGCAGGCGCTCGATGGCATCGGTGTCGTCGCTCGTCCAGGCCTGCGGGGCGAAGGCGAGCATCCCCGGATCGAACCGTCCACCCCCGCTGGCACACGACTCGAACAGGATCGCCGGGAAGCGCGTGGTGAGGCGTCGATAGAGCTCGTACACGCCGAGGATGTAGCGGTGGAAGAACTCACCCTGGCGGTCCGGTCGCAGGGTGGGCCCGAATGGTTCGGTAACGTAGCGGTTCATGTCCCATTTCACGTACGAGATGGGCGCGCTCCCGAGCACGTCGTTCAGCACCGTGGCCAGGTGGTCCACGACCTCCGGGCGACCCATGTCCAGGACGAGCTGATGGCGACTCTCCGTCCTCGGTCGATCGGGGATCCCGATCGCCCAGTCGGGGTGAGCGCGGAACAGGTCGCTGTCCGAGCTGACCATCTCCGGCTCGATCCACATCCCGAACCCCATCCCGAGGCCAGTGATCCGACTGGCCACGTCGCCGAGGCCGTCGGGCAACTTGCGCCGATCGACCACCCAGTCACCGAGTGACGTCGTGTCATCGTCGCGGTGTCCGAACCACCCGTCGTCGAGGACGAACAGCTCCACGCCGAGGTCGCGCGCCGACAGGGCCATGGCCACGAGCCGATCGGCATCGAAGTCGTAGTAGGTGCCCTCCCAGTTGTTGAGGAGGACCGGCCGCGGCCGGTCGCGCCAGGCTCCGCGGGCAAGGCGATCGCGGAACAGGTCGTGCAAGGCATCGCTGAGACCGCCGAGGCCGTCCGTCGAGTGGACCACGATAGCCTCCGGCGTCGTGAACGACTCGCCTTGCCCCAGGTGCCAGCCGAACGTGTCCGGCTCGATCCCGAGACGGACGCGGGTGGTCCCGAATGGTTCGACCTCCGCCTCCGCCAGGGAGTTTCCCGAGTACACCAGGCTGAAGCCGAACACTTCACCCCGGGCGTCATCGGCCGATGGACGACGGAGGGCGAGGAACGGGTTGTGCTGGGCACCGGAGATACCCCGTGTGCTGGACACCGATTGCCGCCCGGGAGCCAACACCCGCTCGACGACGTGTGCCTCGCGCGCCCATGCCCCGGCGAGCCCGATCATCGTCCAGTCGGCGTCCGGCAGGTCGACCGAAACGCTCATCGCAGTCCGCAGGTCCATCGGGACCGAGCCAGCTCGGATCGTCGCGCTCAGGGCGACGAGCGGCCGTTCGGCGAAGATCGTCGTTCGCAGGTCCACCTCGAGACCGGTAGGATCGTCAACAAGGGTGACCACCAGCGTCTGGGCCTCGTCGTCCACATCGCAGTAGGTGGCCGGCAGTGGATCGAGCGACGGCTTGCCCGCCATGATCCGGTGTTCGCGGTAGCGAAGGGCGAGGGCCGTCGCGCCATCAGGCCCGGCCGCGACGAGCGCCGGGACACGAAAGTCGCCGGTCCCGGGCGTCGGATAGGCGAATGGGACTGGGTCGCCGACGCGGTTCGAAAAGCCGTCAAAGGGATCCGGACCGAGATGGCGGTACGTTCGTCCCTTCGGCAACGGGGCACCCAGGTGGATCTGGCCGAGCGACCCGTCTTCGTACACGCGGAGAACGAGGCTGATACGACCGTTGCTCAGGTGGAACTGCCCGTCCTGCGGCCGCCATTCGATGGTCATGCCGGATCCGGTCCAACCGCCTCGATGGTCCAGGTCCAGCGGTACGTGCCCGGGCCGACGAGGTACTGCGGGAGTGTGTCCGGCCCGCACGACGCGGTGCCCAGACCACGGTGTGCGACGTCCAGATGCACGATCGTCTCGCGGCGTGGCTTGAGTTCGACGTCGTGCGTTGCCGCGGCAAGGTCGACGGCCCGCAGGTGCGTGGCGGACGCCTGGCCCGGTCGCTCGAAGCGAAAACGCAACCCGCTACCGGCCGCATCGGTAACCCGCATCCAGCGGACATCCGCATGTCCGCCGTTCTCCTGCGGCCGGATGTACGGCACGTACTGCTCGGCGACGGTCGAGCGCCAGCGACCGACCAGGCCGGCGCGCTTGCGGTCGGGATACGTCTCGTGTGGCCCGGTCCCGAACCATTCGACCCGATCGAGACCTGCGACCGTCTCGAGCACGACGCCGACACGGGCGAGGTCGTCGAGGGCGTCCGGGATGACGAGGCTCTCGACGATGCGCGCGCCGCCGCCCTCCAGGCCGGTCACGATCCGTTCGTGAACGATGCGGATCCCGGCGTTGGTCGTGACCTCATCGTTGATCGTCGCGATCGTGCCGTCCGCGCTGCGAACGACGGAGACCGGGCGACGCGACAACCGATCAAGCCCAAGGGCGGCCCAATGGTCGGCCATTCCCCCGATCCGGTCGTTGTCGGTCGGGGCCCGCCAGAGGCACAGCTCGGGGGGCGCGGCAAGCAGCGGGTGGACGATCGTCCCATCCTCGGTGACGGGAGCGAGCGAAGGAGCCGGTTGCGGGACCGGCTCGGCAACGACCTCGACCGGTAGCGGGACCTGGATGGCGGCCACTTCGAAGCCGACCGGCGCCCACGGGAGGGCCGAGCGGGTCCGCCAATGCGTCGTCAGCCATGCCTCGTCGCCCGTGGGGCCCTCCGGCAACCCATCGAGCGTGATGATCGCGGTCTCGCCCGGCCCGATGGCTGGGGCCTCAAGCGATCCTTGGGCCACGACCTCGCCATCTACCGCAACTTCCCAGTCGACCCGCAACCATGCGAGATCGGTGAAATCTCGCCGGTTGGTCACGGCGAGGCCGCCGTCGGCGACGGCGATCCCGACCGGCGAGGCCAGAGCTCGGTGCTCCCACAGGGCCGGCTTCGGCATGCGATCCGGCCAGACCAGGCCATCGGCGCAGAAATTGCCGTCGTTCGGCTCGTCGTCGAAGTCGCCGCCGTAGGCCCAGCGCGTGGTCCCGTCGGCAAGGGTCTGCAGGAGGCCGTGGTCCCACCACTCCCAGATGAACCCTCCCTGCAGTCCCGGCGTCGACTCGATGGCGTCCCAGGTATCGGCCAGTGTCCCGTTGGAGTTGCCCATCGCATGCGAGTACTCGCACATGATCAGCGGGTGTCGCTGGAGCCCGGACGTGGCGTGCTCGACGATCGCCCCGATCTCCGGATACATCGGGCACGTCAGATCGGAGACCAGCTGGTCCGATGTCCAATCGAATCGGATGGCGCCCTCGTAATGGAGTGGCCGCGACGGATCGAATCGACGCAGCCAGGCCGCCGCAGCGTCGTGGTTGGCACCGTAGCCCGACTCATTGCCGAGGGACCATGCGATGATCGACGGGTGGTTCCGGTCGCGTTGGGCCATCCGAGCCACTCGACTGACCCACTGGTTCAGGTAGCGCGCGTCGTCACACAGGACACTCTGGAAGGCGTGCGATTCGATATCGGCCTCATCGATCACGTAGAGGCCGAGCTCATCGGCCAGATCGAGGAAGCCAGGGTCGTTCGGATAGTGTGACGTGCGCACCGCATTGAACCCGAACCGCTTCATGGCGATCAGGTCGGCACGCATCGAGTCCTGCGAGACGACGCGGCCGGTGTGCTGGTCGAAGTCGTGCCGGTTGACACCACGGATCAGAACGCGCCGACCGTTGATCAGCAGGTCGTTGCCACGGACCTCCACGCTGCGGAACCCGATCAGCATGGTGACCGTTTCCACCTCCGCTCCGTCCGGCGAGCGGAGGGTGACCAAGAGCGGATATCGCCGCGGGTCCTCCGCTGACCATGGAACGATGCCCGGCACCCGCAGGTTGAAGGAGACGCGTCCGGCGGGCGCGGGCTCCAGCGATCTGTCGAGTCGGATCCACTCCTCAGCTCGGTCGCCGAGTGCCGCGGGTCCGCCCACCGCCCGGGCGCGCATGAGGTCGCGCGAAGCGGCATCGTGTGGATGCGCTGGCCCGCCGGACAGAGGCGCCATTTCGGATACAGGTTCGTAGAGATCCGGGAGCGTCGTCGTGACGGTCCAACCGCGCGCCTCTGCGCCGGCCGGGAATCGGATGTCGGCGGTCAGGCGGAGCGTACCCGCTCCGTCGTCTTCAGCGAGACCGGCGATCGCGCCGATATCGGCGAAGTAGACGTGCTCAGTCGCGTACACGTAGACCGATCGCGTGAGGCCTCCGTGCCACCATTGATCCTGGTCCTCGACATAGCTGGCGTCGGACCACTTGACCACGGTAAGCCTGAGGTCGTTCGCCCCCGGACGCACGACATCGGTGATCTCGAACTCAGCCGCGAGATGCGAATCCTTGCTGATCCCGATCTCCCGACCATTCAGGCTGGCGATCAGGACGCTCTCTGCGGCCCCCACGTGGAGGACGATCCGCCGGCCGCGCATGTCATCCGGCAGGTCGAATGAGCGCTCGTACCGTCCGGTCGGGTTCGCGACGGGCACCTCCGGCGGGAGGCCATCGAAGGGCATCTGCACGTTCGTGTAGTGCGGCAGATCGGCTGTCTGCTGGCGCGTCCAGCAACCGGGGACGTCGATGTCCCGCCATGCGTCTGATCCCGGCTCGGCCTCCGGATCCGGCAGCAGCTGGAAGCGCCAGATGCCATCAAGCATGAGATCAGGGTCGTGCTGGATCGCATGCATCGGCAAGCGCCCGATGCCGGTGAGCTCGGGCATCTTCCATGGGTGGATCACAAGCTAAATTGTCGCACGAGCGCCTCGACCTCAGTCGATGCGACGAGCACCTTCTGCAGCATGGACCACGTACGTGCGCGGGGTCAGACCGGTCCTCGATGCGTATTGATCCGCCACAGCTTCGACCAGCAGCGCGACCGCGTCGTCGTGAACGAGATTGATCGTGCATCCTCCGAACCCGGCGCCCGTGAGCCGCGCACCGATCACCCCCGGCACCAGGGCAGCGATGGCGACCAGGGCGTCGAGGGCAGGCGAACTCACCTCGAAATCATCGCGAAGCGAGACGTGGCTCGCCCTCAGCGTGTCCCCTACCGCAGGCAGATCGCCGATCTGCATGGCCGCGAGCGTGTCCAGGACTCGGCCATCCTCGCTGACCACATGCCTGGCCCGCCGGAACGCGACATCGTCGAGGAGATCCCGCCCGGCAGCCAGTAGCTCGGGCGTCACGTCACGCAGGGCTCGAACGCCGGGATCGATCATCGAGAACGCCGCGACCGCGCGATCGCAATCCGCACGGCGGGCGTTGTACTCCGACGCGGCGAGCTTGCGCGGAGCACCCGAATGGCAGATGACGAGGCTGACGCCGGGCGGGAGTCGCACCGCCCGATACTCGAGGCTCCGGCAATCCAGGAAAAGCGCGTGATCCGCTCGACCGCACGCTACGGCAAACTGGTCCATCAAGCCAGAGTTGACCCCGACGTACTCGTTCTCGGCCCGTTGAGCGATCTGGGCCAGGCGGATCGGGTCAACCTCCGGCCGATCTCCCCCGGCGAGGGCCCAGGCCGACGCCAGCTCGATCGCCGCCGAGGAAGACAGTCCAGCCCCGGATGGCAGGTCGGAGACGAGCAGGCCGCGGAAACCGCGGGTAGAGATGCCCGAGCCGGCCAGAGCCCAGGCCGTCCCGGCGATGTAGTCGATCCAACGACCCGTCCGTGGGCCGACGGCATCGAGATCGAAGCCGTCCCGATCGTCGTCGGCGGCCAGGGTCAGCTGAACACGGCGGTCGTCAGTCGGGACGAGCGCGATGGTCACCCCGAGATCGATCGCGGCCGGGAGCACGAACCCGTCGTTGTAGTCGGTGTGTTCGCCGATGAGGTTGACCCGCCCGGGGGCGTGGACGACTCGGATCCGCTCGGGTTCGGCAGCAGCGATCGGATCGATCTCGCGGAGCCGCTCGATGAGCGCTTCGACTTGGCTCGCGTCAGGCGTTACGGATGCCATGCGCAAAGCGTACCGAAGTCGGCGTGGCGAGGGCGGTCGTCCATCGGTCAGGTGGCCCGGTGGTGGGACACGAGCGGCTCGCTCGGTCAGACTGGAGATCATGACCGTCCCCGATCCCGTGATGATCCGCGCCACCGGCCTCGGGCGCCGATTCGACGCCCTTTGGGCGGTCCGCGATATGGATCTGGAGGTGTTTCGTGGCGAGGTCCTCGGGCTCCTCGGGCCGAATGGCGCGGGCAAAACGACAACGGTTCGACTGCTGACTGCGCTGATCGCTCCGAGCGAAGGACGGGCCACGGTCGACGGCCTTGACGTGACCGAGTATCCCGAGCTGGTTCGATCCCGGGTCGGCATCCTGACCGAGACCCCGGGGCTCTACGACAAGCTGTCGGCGACCGCGAACCTCGACTTCTTCGGGCGGCTCTACGGGCTCGATGCATCGACGCGGGCGGCGCGGATCGAGCACTTTCTGCGGCTGTTCTCACTCTGGGAGCGCCGCAACGACGTGGCCGGGACGTTCAGCAAGGGGATGAAACAGAAGCTCGCGATCGCGCGTGCTCTGCTCCACGAACCGGCGGTCGTGTTCCTCGACGAGCCCACGGCCGCCCTGGACCCGGAAGCCGCGTTCGTGGTTCGCGAGGCGATCGAGACGCTCCGCCGGTCGGGCCGGACGATCGTCCTCGCCACCCACAACCTCGATGAAGCCGATCGACTGTGCGATCGAGTCGCGTTCGTGCGCGGTGGTCTGGTGCGGGTCGATTCGCCCGCCGGCCTGCGCGGGTCGCTCGGCGGCCACGGCGTGGAAGTCGGGCTCACGGGCGTGCCGAGCCCGGCCGTGCTCGAGGCCGCCAGGGTCGTCCCTGGCGTCGCGGACGTCGAGATCGCCGGCGACCGGCTCATCGTGATGACGGCCGAGCCACGGGTCGTGACCCCGGGACTCGTTCGGGCACTCGTGGAAGCCGGCGCCGCGATCACCGAGGTCAGGGAGCGGGCGACGACCCTCGAGCAGGTCTATTTCGAGGTCATGGGTGTCCGTCCCGACCATGACGAGGCGGCCTGATGCGCGCACACATCGTCACCACCGTCCTCCGGCGAGAGTGGTCCGAGACGGTGCGCAATCGACTCCTGATGTCGACCATCCTCATCCCACCGATGGTCCTGGCCATCGGTCCCCTCGCACTGGCCGGTGTCGTCGGCGAACGTGCGCTGCCCGACGCGCTGGTCACGCAGGTCGTCGCCCAGCGTCCGGATTGGGCGAACTTCACGGCATCCGAGCTGGCGGGCGCGTTCGCCGTCCAACAGTTCCTCGTCTTCTTCCTGCTGATGCCGGCCTACATCCCGCTTTCGATCGCGACCTTCTCGATCATCGGCGAGAAACAGGCACGGACGCTCGAGCCAGTCCTGGCCACGCCGATCCGGACCGCCGAACTGCTGGCCGGCAAGTCGATCGCCGCGCTCGTGCCAGGTGTGCTCGCAGGGTGGGTCACCTATGTCGTGTTCGTCAGTCTCGCCTCGATCGTCTACGGACCTGCCCTGTTCGGGGTGGTCACCGACGCAAGCTGGCTGGTCGGCGTCTTCATCCTCGGGCCGACTGTCGGACTGTCTTCCGTGGTGGCCGGCGTGATCGTCAGCTCGCGGGTCAACGATCCCCGGGTGGCGCAGCAGGTGGGCGGGATCATCATCGTGCCGATCATCGCGCTGACCCTCCTCCAGTCCACGGCCACCCTGCTGGTCGGCGCCGCCGGGTACCTGCTGATGGCCGTGTTCGTGTTCATCGCCAGCCTGGTCGGGCTGCGAGCCGGCGTCGCCCTCTTCGATCGCGAGGCGATCCTGACTCGCTGGCGCTGACGCGCGTGGCGCGCGTGGCGGCGGGCGGCCGGACGCGAGGCC
>SPCO01000162.1 GCA_004525275.1 Thermomicrobiales bacterium
ACGACAACGCCCTTGTTCCAAGGCGGGTCAGCCGCCAGGTGGTTCACGCCCGCGGACGGGACCTGGAGCCAGCGCAATCTTGGGACCGCATCGAGATCGGCGGGCGCCCAAGGCCCGACGATGATCTCGACGTCTGGGTCAGCCAGCGCTCGGACATCGAACGAATCATCAGCGCTGACGTCGTCGACCTTGAGGTCGGGCGATCCTGCTCGCAGGCGCTCTACCGTCTCCGGGCGGATCTCGACGTCAAGGATGAGACGCATCGCGTCAACGATAGCGCCGCGGGCGTTCGATGATCGCGGGTCAGGCTGCCTGAAGCTGTAGCATCCGAGGTCATGGCCCACGTCCAGACCGTCCTCGGTCCGATCGAACCGTCCACCCTCGGCTTCTCCTTGCCCCATGAACACACCCAGATCGCCCTGTGGCACATCCAGGATCGCTGGGATTACTGGCAGCTGACCCGCGATCGGGCGGTGATCCTGGAGGAACTCGCTCGGTATCGGGCGGCCGGAGGGAGCGGTCTCGTGGACCTCACCCTGCCGGGCGTCGGGCGCGACCCGACCTGGCTGCGAGACATCTCGGATGCCAGCGGTCTCCACCTGGTGATGGGCTGCGGCTGGTATCGCACGGCGTACTACCCACCGGAGACGCGGATCGATCGGCGATCGGTTGATGACCTCGCTGACGAGCTGGTGGGCGAGATCGAGGACGGGGTGGGGGAGACTCGCGTTCGGCCGGGCATCATCGGCGAGATCGGCACGGACAAGCCGTGGGTGTCCCCGGCCGAGGAACGCGTCCACCGCGCAGCGGCCCGGGCCGCCCGCCGGACGGGTCTGGCCGTCACGACCCACGGCGTGTTGTCAGACGTGGGACTTGCCCAACTCAGGATCTTCGAGGACGAGGGTCTCGATCCGGCACGAGTCATCATCGGGCACGCCGATTCGTACCCGGTCCTGGATCACCATCTTGCGATCATCGATCGGGGCGCGAACATGGAATTCGACTTCCTGGGCATGCCCTGGAAGGCCGAACAGCATGGCGAGGACCGGACGGTGGACCGACTTCTTGAGCTCCTTGCCCGCGGCCATGTCGACCGGATCCTGCTCTCCCAGGACGTCTGCCACGACACGCAGCTCAAGCGGTTCGGGGGCAACGGCTACACGTACCTGATCGAGACGTTCTTGCCCCGTCTGCGCTCTGCCGGGGTCACAGACCTCGAGATCGAAACGATGACGGTGGCGAACCCGAGGCGACTCCTGACGATCGGCTGAAGGTCAGCCCTCGAGCGTCGCGTCGACGCTCAGTGCGACGTTGCCGGCCAGGGCGACGCTGATCGGGCAGCCATCCTTGGCCGCCTGGGCAGCCGCCTCGAAGTCTTCGGCGGACATCCCCGGGACGACGCCGCGGGCTGTGAGCGCGCTCGAGACGATTCGCCAGCCAGCGTCCTGCTTGTCGAACGTGACCGCGGCCGCGATGTCGAGGCGTTCCGGCGGCGTGCCGGCTCGACCGAGACCACCGGACAGGGACATCGCGAAGCAGGAAGCGTGGGCCGCGGCAACCAGCTCTTCCGGACTGGTCCGGCCATCCGACGATTCGGTGCGAGCAGCCCAGGTCACCGGTAGCCCAGAGAATGCCCCGGATGTCACCGCCGAAACGGCACCCTTGCCAGTGGCCAGGGAGCCCGTCCAGGTAACTTCAGCTCGTCGGATCGCAGTCATGGTCATCCTCCTGATCACGTGGGGCAAACCACGATCCGCGCTGCAGATGATCGGCCCTGGCGACCAGCTTAGGTGCTTCCTGTCAAACCGTCTGCCGGGGGCCGCCCACAAGATCGCCAGGACGTGCGAAGATAGGGGTGGTTGGGTGCGGTCCGGTGAGCTTCGGGGCGGTTCGGGCCCGGTACCAACCGCTCTGGATCCTGTGACGGACAGGCCATGCCATGAGACGGGGCTGTTATCGACGATATGTCCGTGCCTACCATTACCCGCCGCCTGCTGCCCCTCGCTATGGCTGCGTTCCTGCTTGCAACCTTCGCGGGATCGACCGTTGCCGGCACGGCAGTCGTTGCTGAACCGAGCGCCACGGGCTCGGGCGAGGCTGCTTCGAGCGCATCATCGCCGGACGGTCTCGTCACGCGGACCAACAACAAGCGGAGGGACCGCGGACTCATCGTCGTGCGCGAGGACCCGGATCTTGCGGCGATCGCCCGTGACCGAGCCAGAGTCATGGCCCAGAACAACGTGATGAGCCACACGGAACCCGATGGCAGGAATGTCTTTGACCGTATCCGGTCCGCCGGAATCACCTGGTACGGGGCCGGCGAGATCATCGCCTGGAACGGCTACTCGGGCCAGAAGGCTTCCGTCAAGGCCGTGATCAACGCCTGGATGAATTCCTCTGGGCATCGAGCGATCATGCTCTCAAGCGGGTACAACTATGTCGGCTACGGGATGGCCGTCTCATCAAGCGGCAAGCGGTACTTCGCGGGCGTCTTTGCCAAGGAGCCGGACGAGACCGGCGCACGGGCAAAGCTCGGGAGCGTGAGTAAAACATCGGTCGACACCGCTCGGACCCGCGTCAAGATCAACTGGTCCGGGAAGGACCCCCGGTTGCAGGTCCTGACCGCAGGGTTCGGCAAGTTCGAGATCCAGCGTCGTAGGATCGGCGGGGATTGGCAGTCGTGGGGCACGACGACGGCGACCAGCAAGGCCGTGACCTGGTCCAAGGACTACGATTATGAATTCCGGGTCCGCGCTCGTGACAAGCGTGGCAATTGGGGGAAGTGGAAGGTGATCCGGGTCAACCTGTGACCCGGTAGGCCTGCGGCCGAGTCGCAACGAAGGCGTATCTGGTTCTGTCCCGCCTCCTCCGGACCGTTCAGAACCGCGTAGTCATCTCGGTCCTGTGTCCGTTGGTCGACGGCCTGAGGGCTCGGGTCGGGCGCCGATTCGGTGAGCGCGAGGACGCTCGGTGACGTCGATGCCATCAGGTAGACTACGTCCGCGTCCGCCTCTTGGACGCCAGATGAGGACCGAGCCGACATAACCGAGCGCATGGTTACGGTCGCTCGCAACCAAACAGGCCGGATAACCGATACCACGGCCTCGAGTCAGGAGTGACGCCCTAGAATGCCCGGACGCGGTTGATCCCAGGGGACGACTCCACGCCGCGATTCGCCGCGACGCCTGAATGGCTGATTTGGTTGGGCTCCGTGGGCTGGCGGATCCTCGCGACCGCGGTGGTCGCGATCGTCGTGCTCTGGCTGATGATCATCCTGTCGACCACGACCATGTCCATCCTGGTCGCGGCCATCGTCTCGGCGACGTTCGCACCGCTCGTGATGAAGCTCCGAGGCCGAGGCTGGAGCCGCAGCGCGGCGGCGGGTCTCGTGACGCTCGTCGCCCTGCTCGTGATCTCTGGGGTCGTTCTCCTCTTCGCGATCGCGTTCGTGCCGTATGTCGGGGCCACCATCACATCCATCCAGGCGGGTGTGACCAGTCTGACGACGATGCTGCAGGACGCCCATGTGCCTCCGAACGTCGCCCAGACCCTTATGACCATCTCCGACGACGTCAAGGCTTGGGTGACCGCCTCGGTCACCTCCGCAGCGGCAGTGATCGGGCAGATCGTCACGATCGCGATCCTCGGCGGACTACTGACGTTCTACTTCCTCCAGGACGGCGACAAGGCCTTTGTCCGGGCGGTTCCGAAGGAGCCTGGCTGGCGGCACCAGCCTATTCGCGATGCCGCGATCGAGGGGATGCAGCGCGTGGGTGGCTACCTGCGAGGATCCACCGTCCTGGGCGCCATCTATGCCGTCTCCGACCTCATCTTCCTCGAGATCCTTGGCGTTCCCAACGCGCTGGTCCTGTCCCTGTTCGTGTTCATCCTCAGTTACATCCCGTACATCGGCGGGATCTTCGCGACGATCGTCCTGCTGCTGGCTGCCCTCGGCTCGGGGGGCTCGGATGTCGCGGTCATCCTGCTCGTGCTCATGTCCATTCGGAACGTGATCGTCAGCAATCTGGTGCGGCCCAGCGTCTACGGCAAGACGGTCAATCTGAATCCGGCCGTCATCCTCCTGGTCCTGCCGGCCGGTGCAGCCGTCGCCGGGGTGTTCGGGCTGTTCGTCGCCATCCCGGTGACGGCGTTCCTCATGTCCATCTCCGGCGCCGTCGCCTCGGTCCTCGATACACAGGAGCCGTCCGCACGAGCCCACAGCAGCGTCGCCAGCACCCCCGAAATCCCGGTCTGGCTGGACCGTACGGGTCAGTGGAGCGTTCGACTCCTGATCGCTGCCGCGGTCGGCGCGATCGTCCTGTACATCGGCGGGCTCGTGCCATTGGTCGTTGCCACCGCGACCATCGGGATCATCCTGGCAGCCACCTTCCAGCCCGCCACCCGGATCCTGGAGAAGCGCGGCATGACATCCGGACGAGCGGCACTCGTTGTCACGCTGGGTCTGTCTAC
>SPCO01000055.1 GCA_004525275.1 Thermomicrobiales bacterium
CCGAATGATCCGGCGGCGGCCGAGGCGCTCGAACGCGCCGCGCGTCTGCTCGACTCCGTCCCGAAGGTCGATCCCCGGGGGGATCCGCCGGGTCTTGGCGACGGCGGCGAGATCGGAGGTCTGAGCGTCCCATCCGCTACGCCGGATCCGGCCCTCCTGACACTTGCCCTGGAGGAGGCCCTCGAGGCGGGTGATCTTGAGGAGGCGCGGCAGCGGGCTCTCAGGGCGGCCGAGGCTCACCGCGCGGTCGGTCAATTTCATGCCGCCGTGGACGCTTGCTATCAGGCCCTCGCGATCCAGCCCGCAGATCCGGATATCCACCTGCTCCTCGCCGAGCTTTACCTCGATCGCGGTTGGCGGGGACCGGCCGCCGACAAGCTCGTCCTTCTCGGTCGCCTCTCACAGCTGACCGACGACAGCGCGACACGCGAGCGGCTGTGCCACCTCGCGGCGGCGACGTTCCCGGATGACGCTCGACTCACGGCCATCTGCGCCTGATCGCTGCCTGTCCCGGCGCGGCTGGATCCGTCCCGTGGGGGACCCCGTGTCACGATGCTACACTCGGTTCCGATGCTTCCTCTCCTCGACTCGATCATCGACCAGGTCAGCCTGACGACGATCGTCGACATCGGGATCACCGCGCTCCTGATCTATTGGCTGTTCAGCCTCATCCGAGGGACACGAGCGGTCCGCCTGGTGATCGGCGTCAGCGTCCTGGTCCTGGTGTATGGCCTGGCCGTCGCGTTCGATCTCAAGCTCCTGACCAGGATCGTCGAAGCGGGCGCGGTCGTCGGGCTATTTGCCCTCGTCGTCATCTTCCAGCCGGAGTTGCGTCGGGCGCTGGAGCGCATCGGACGGGTCGGATCCTTCGGCTGGCTCCTGTCGCCCGCCGAGTCCCGAGCCGTCGAGCACGTGGCCAGCGAAGTCGCGCAGGCCGCGGCCGAGATGTCCGCGGACGGCCACGGCGCGCTTATCGTGCTGCAGCGGGAAACCGGCCTCGAGGAACTCGCCGAGACCGGGGTGATGATCCACGGCGATGTCTCAGCTGATCTCCTGCGGACGATCTTCATGCCGAAGTCGGCATTGCACGATGGCGCCGTCATCATCCGCGAGGAGCAGATCGTCGCGGCGGGCGCGCTCCTTCCGTTGGCTGAGATGTCGATCCACACTGAGCGGTTCGGGACGCGCCACAGGGCCGCCCTCGGGATCGCTGAGCAAACCGACGCCGTGGTCGTGGTCGTCTCGGAAGAGAACGGACAGATCAGCCTGGTTGAGCGCGCCCGGATCGTCCGAAATCTGACCGAGGTCGGACTCGCCCGGGCGATCAGGACGCTGCTTGATCCCGCCGGCGGCCGCCGCTCACCCTTCGGCTGGCGCATGACCGGGTTCCGATCCACGTCCGATGCACGGTCGTCGCGTTCGGGGTACCTGCGTCGCCTGGTAGGACGCACCGGCACTCCCCAGGCGACACCGGCCCCAAAGCAGGCGAGCCCAGCCACCCCGGCCGTCACTTCCGAGGTCCAGCCCGCCGCTGCCCTGCCGCTGCCATCGGGCACGACCTCGCCCACGACCGACGACCGGGGCGCGTCTGCGGCGCCCACCCAGCAGTGAGACGGATCCTCGGGCGGATCGTCCACAACTGGCCGCTCAAGCTCGCCGCGGTCGGCCTTGCCACGCTCTTGTTCGGCGGACTGGCGCTCTCCCAGAACACCCAGTCCTACCAGGGCGTCATCCCAGTCCGGCAGATCAATGACCCGCCCGACACGTATGTGCTCACCCCGCCACCGCCGGTCACCCAGGTCCGATACTTCGCTCCGAGTGGCGTCCCGGTCGCGGCTAGCACATTTCTCGCCACGATCGATCTCGAGAACTTCGCCGACACGGTCGGCGTCGTCAGCGTCCCGATCTCGGTGACCAGCCCGGATCCGCGGATCCGGATCCTCGGGTTCGAGCCGGCCTTCGCAACGATCGAACTCGACCAGCTCATCTCCGTCGACGACATCCCGGTCCGGGTCGTTCATGGCGAGGTCCCGGACGGCCTGACCATGGGCGAGACGTCGGTCCAACCGTCGACCGTGACCGTGTCTGGGGCGGCGTCGATCGTCTCGAAGGTTGACTCCGTTCGTGCCGACGTGGTCATCGGATCGACCGGGATCGACGTGGACGAGGACGTCCGCCTGGTGCCGGTCGACAAGCTGGGCGATGCCCTCCGACCACTGGACATCACACCGCCGACGGCGCGCGTCAAGATCGCGGTCTTCTCCGATCAACAGAGCCGCGCGTTACCGGTGAACCCGATCATCATCGGAGACCCGGCAGCCGGGTTCGAGGTCGCCGCGGTCAGCGTGGAGCCCCAGGTCGTTCTGGTCGCCGGCGACGCCGACCGCCTGATCGAACTGACAAAGGTCGACACCATTCCGATCTCCCTGACTGGGGTGTCCGGCAGCGAGACCGTCACCGTCGAGTTGGCCCTGCCTGACGAGGTCGTTGCCGTTGACGACGACAGCGTCACGGTCACGATCAGCCTGCGCCCGGTGACGGCGACGCGAACCTTTGATTCGGGGCTCCGGTTGGTGGGCGCCAGCAGCGAGCTCGAATACGCGCTGTCCACCGACCGTGTTCTGGTGACGATCGGCGGGTCGACGGCCGACCTCGACCGATTGTCGGGTTCGACGCTGGTCATGGATCTCGACGTCAGCGGTCTCGGACCAGGCGAGCATGACGTCGCTGCGACGGCCAGCCTGCCCGTCGGCACGACCTTGGTGGCGGTAAGCCCGGCGATCGTGCGGGTCACGATCGCGAGCCCGACACGCTCGGTCCTACCCGTACCATCCGGAGGCTGAACAGCATGTCTCGATTGTTCGGTACCGACGGGATCAGGGGTGTCGCGAACGTCGATCTCAAGCCGACTACGGCCTATGCCCTGGGTCGTGCCGTCGCCCACCGACTTGTCGGTCAGGGTGGAGGGATCGTGATCGGCCAGGACACCCGTAGATCGGGTGACATGTTCGTGGCGGCCATCGTGGCCGGCGCGACGAGTCTCGGCGCGGATGCGCACGTCGTCGGCGTGGTGCCAACCCCGGCCCTGGCATTCATCACCGGCCACGGGCCGTTCGCCGCCGGGATCATGGTCTCGGCATCCCACAACCCGGCGGCCGACAACGGACTCAAGGTCCTCGACGGTGACGGACTCAAGCTCGACGACTCGGTCGAGAACGAACTCGAAGCACTCGTCTGGCGCTCGGAAGAGCTGGCCGGACGGCCGAATGACGAGCTCGGTCGGGTCATCGACGGCGGCGCTCGACTGGACGAGTACCGAGCCCACCGGATCGGCCTTGCCGAGGGCATCAAGGCCAACGGACTCCGGCTGGTGCTCGACGCGGCCAATGGATCCGGCTCGTTCGTCGGACCGGAGATCCTGGCCGCGACCGGGGCATCGGTCGAAGCCATCCACGCGGATCCTGATGGCACCAACATCAACGTCCGCTCAGGTGCCACCGCGCCGTCGTCCCTTGCCGCGGCCGTCCTCGCCAGCGGAGCCGACGTAGGTTTCGCGCTCGATGGCGACGCCGATCGGCTGATCGCCGTTGATGCCGCCGGCCAGGTCGTCGACGGCGACCAGGTGCTGGGCATTTTGGCCCTCGATCGGCTGGCGCGTGGGGCACTGCCGGGCGGCGTCCTCGTCGTCTCGGTTCTCTCGAATGGCGGGCTGCAGGCCGTCGTCGAGGCTGCCGGAGGACAGGTCGTGCGGACGCCCGTGGGCGACAAGTACATCCTCGAAGGGATGCAGGTCTCCGGCGCCGGTCTGGGCGGCGAGAAGAGCGGTCACGTCATCGTCCTGGAGCAGACGACCTCGGGAGACGGCATCGTCACCGCACTCGAAGTTCTGCGGGTGATGGGTCGTCGCGAATCGGGTCTGGCCGAGCTGGCAGCCGCCATCCCGATGCTCCCGCAGCAACAGCGGGCCGTGCACGCCCGTCACAAGGACCAATGGGAGGGAGATCCAGTCCTGCAGACCGCGATCGCAGACGCGACTCGTCGACTTGGCGGGAGCGGTCGTGTGCTCATTCGTCCGTCCGGCACCGAACCAGCGCTTCGGGTGATGGTCGAAGGACCGGACGCTGACCTGGTTGCGGAGCTCGCCGACCTGCTCGCGACGCTTGCGGGAGAGCGACTAGACTAGTCGCGGTGCCCACCCATCGGAGTCACCAGAGCGGGAGGGCCTGAGACATGTGTGGCATCGTCGGGTACACGGGTCCGCGCGAGGCCGGCCCGATCCTCATCGAGGGCCTACGCCGACTTGAGTACCGGGGATACGATTCGGCGGGCATCGCGCTGGTCGACGACGCCGGTGACATGTTCGTCGAGAAGCGCGCCGGCAAGCTCGTCAATCTTCAGGCCGCGATCGCCGATCGGACACCCCATGCAGCGATCGGTCTCGCCCACACGCGCTGGGCCACGCACGGACGCCCGAACGACCTCAACGCGCACCCGCACCGCGACTGCACGGGCCGGATCACGGTCATCCACAACGGCATAATCGAGAATTTCCGGGAGCTGCGCGATGGCCTGGAGGCTCGCGGTCACGTGCTCCAATCGGAGACCGACACCGAGGCGATCGCGCATCTGATCGAGGAGGCGTACGACAGCGACCTGGCCGAGGCCGTTCGGACCACGCTCCGCCAACTCGACGGCGCGTATGCCATCGCGGTCATGCACGTCGGCGAAGGTGACCGGCTTATCGGGGCTCGAAAGGATGTCCCGTTGGTCGTCGGCATCGGCGAAGGCGAGACCTTCCTGGCTTCGGACGTCGCGGCCATCCTGGCCCACACCGACCAGGTCGTCTTCCTGGAGGACGGCGACGTCGCCGACCTTCGGCCGTGGGGCGTGACGATCACCGATGCCGGTGGTGTGCCGCGTGAGAGGGCAGTGACGACGATCGATTGGAGCCTCGAGGCGGCCGAGAAGGGCGGCTACGAACACTTCATGCTCAAGGAGATCAACGAACAGCCCCTGTCGCTCAGCCAATGCATCGCGGGCCGGGTCGATCGCGACGATCGGATCCAGGTCGGGGAACTGGCCGGGATGGAGGATGTCCTCGGCAGGGTCACGAGGGTCGAACTGATCGCCTGCGGGAGCGCCTTCTTCGCCGCGCTCATCGGAGCGGCGGCGATCCAGGAATGGGCGGGGATCCCGGCCCGAGCAGCCATCGGCTCGGAATTCCGCTATGCCCCACCGCCGCTCGACGGGCAGACGCTCGTGATCGCCGTGACCCAGTCCGGGGAGACGGCGGATACGATCGCCCCGACCCGCCTGGCTCGCCAGCGAGGGTGTCCGGTCATCGCCGTGACCAACACCGTCGGCTCGGCCATCACCCGCGAGTCGGATGCCGTGCTCTATCTGCAGGCTGGGCCGGAGATCGCGGTGGCCGCCTCGAAGACCTTCGTCACCCAGGTCGCGACGCTGACCATGCTGGCGGCCGCCATCGCCAAGATCCGGGGCGCGCTTTCGGACGCCGATGAACTGGCGCTTGGGGCGGCCCTCCGAGCGCTTCCTGCGGCAGCCGGGCGGGCCTTGGAGGCGGCCTCACTGACGACCCCGGACCTCGCGCGGCGCTACGTCAACTCGCGCGGGTTCATGTTCGTCGCTCGCGGAACGACCTACCCCGCCGCGCTTGAAGGTGCCTTGAAGCTCAAGGAAGTCAGTTATGTGCACGCCGAGGGATACGCGGCGGGTGAGCTGAAGCATGGCCCGATCTCGCTCCTGGACGCGGAGTGTCCGTTGGTGGCCATCGCCACGCGCTCGCCCGTCTATGACAAGGTGATCAGTAACGTGATGGAAGGCCGTGCGCGCGACGCCCGGGTGATCGCGGTTGCCACAGAAGGCGACGAGAGCATCGGCCTGGTCGCGGACGACGTCTGTTGGATCCCGGACACGCACCAGGCGCTGACGCCCATCCTGGCCGTCATCCCGCTCCAATTATTCGCCTATCACATCGCGGTCGCTCGGGGAACCGATGTGGACCAGCCGCGCAACCTCGCCAAGTCGGTCACGGTCGAGTAGTGCCCGGCGGATCGATGGGCGATGGGATTGTTCCGGCCGGCACGACCGAGCTCGGAATCGACATCATCAAAGTCGATCGGATCCAGGCGTCATTGGAGCGGTTCGGCGAGCGATTCACGAAGCGGGTCCTGACCGATCCGGAGCGGAGCTACGTGCGCGATCGCCCGGAGACCATGGCCGGCCGCTGGGCAGCCAAGGAGGCCGTCTCCAAGGTCCTTGGCCTGGGCGTCAGGGGGATCGGTTGGCGCGATATCGAGATCGAACGGCTGCCGACCGGCCAACCGAGCGTCCGCCTGCACGGTCGGGCCGCGGTCCGCGCCGAGCAGCTTGGCATGGACCGGATCGCGGTCTCGATCTCGCATGAATCCGACTACGCGGTCGCCGTCGCGTTTGGTATCCGAACGGCTGGTGGCCGGTATGTCTTCCCGCCCGACATCGAGGATCGGCTCGACGATCGAGAGCGCCAGATCCTGGCCCGGATCGAGCGCCTTCGAGCGATGGCCGTTGCCGGCGGCGCGGAGGCGCTTGCCTCCGATGCGCCGCAACCCGGGGCGACCATCCAGGAGCCGATCCCCAGCGAGCCGGCCGATGGCTGACCGTGGTCCGGTCGGGTTCGGTCACCGCGACGCATCGAAGGAGGGTGTGACGAGCGTCGAGACGGGTGAGGCCGGACCATTCCCGGTCGGTGCCACGGTCCTCGACGAGAGCATCGCGTCCGGGCTCCTGCCGGTCCGTGAGGCGCGGGGTCACAAGGGCTCGTTCGGCAAGCTGTTGGTCATCGCTGGCTCCCTCGACTACGCGGGAGCAGCGCTACTCGTGTGCCGATCCGCCGCCCGGACCGGCGTCGGGCTGGTTACCCTGGCCGTCCCGGAATCGCTCCAGCCACTGTTCGCCGCCAAGGTCGTCGAGGCGACGACGATGGCGTTGCCGGAGGACGACGTCGAGGAGGTCGATCCGGAACCGGCCCTGGCCAGGATCCTGGACCACGAACACGACGCGATCGTGGTCGGTCCCGGGCTTCGACCCGGCCTCACGACGGTCGAACTCGTTCGTTCGCTCCTTCCCATGTCCGGCGAAGCGGACACCGTTCCGATCGTGCTCGACGCCGAAGCGCTGCGAGCGATGGCCACGATGAACGGCTGGTGGGAAGGGGAACGCCGGCCGGCGATCCTTACGCCACACGCCGGGGAGTTCGCACGGCTACGTTCCGGCAGCGGCGATCATCCGCCGGATGATGGTGACCTCGATGGCGACGATGACGCTCGGTTGGCCGCTGCGCTCGACGCGGCGGCGACCTGGCGATCGGTGGTCGTTCTCAAGGGTGCGCGAACGATCATCGCGGACGCCGATGGCCAAGCCTCGATCGCCCCATTCATCAACCCAGCCCTGGCGAGTGGCGGGACCGGGGATGTTCTGGTCGGCGCGATCGGCTCGTTGCTGGCCCAGGGGCTTGCGCCATACGCGGCCGCCCGACTGGGCGTCTTCCTCCACGGCCTGGCCGGGGACGCGGGTCGCGAGCGGTTCGGCGATGCCGGGTTGCTCGCTTCGGACCTGCCCGACGCCATCGCCCAGGCGCGCAGGCGCCTGGCTTTGGTGGCTGAGCGACGCGCCGCGGGCAGGCGGCTCGGCTTCGGTGCTCGTCCATCGGCGGATGGACTCCAGGACCAGACCTGAAGCGCATCCTGAACCGGTGACTGAGCTTTCGCCCCGACGCCGCCCGATCGAGAGCCGCCTGGCCGACGCGGGGTTGCCGCAGCTGCCCCGCACCGCATGGCTCGAGATCGACCTCGACGCCCTCGTCGACAACCTGAACGTCATTCGCGGGATCGTCGGGGCAGCGGTCCCCATCCGACCGGTCGTCAAGGCGGACGCCTACGGCCACGGAGCGGTCCCCGTAGCCCTCGCGCTGGAGGGGGCTGGGGCCGCCGGTTTCTGCGTCGCGGCGATCGATGAAGCGCAGGAGTTGCGGGCCGGAGGCGTCCGAGGTCCGATCCTCGTCCTGTATCCGGCCCCGCCGAGCTGGGTCGCCGAGGCGGCTCG